>NZ_JAIQXS010000019.1:0-120358 GCF_020166565.1 Rhizobium sp. 3T7 | reverse complement strand
CAGAGGCGACCTCTTTCATGTCACCTCCTTTGGATAGAACACTAAAAGTGCTCCTAGGACGAACCAGGTTTTGTCAATCCGACAATGAGATTGAAATATCCGGTCTCAGCCTATGTCGATCATTCTGCTGTTTCCAGCTGGACCGCGCAATGTGTTCCCCATCCTTGCCCGAGCCGGGCCAACATAGAAGCCCGCCAGATGGGGCGGCCACCATGCGCCAATTGCACCGGTTGGTGAGACTGATAAGTTGGGCCATGGCCGAAAATCGCGACATTCCCCAGCAATTTCACATTGGCGAAACTCCTGGCTGGTCTGTGAACCACCGTATACATTCGTCGCTCCCCGGCTACCTTATGATCAGTTCGAAAACGTTCACCAACGACCTGAGTGATTTGTCCAGCGAAACGTTATGCTCGCTGGGCCAGCTGTTCGCTAAGGTTCAGGATGCTTTGAAACGCGTCTTAAATGCCGAGCGGGTTTACATCGGTCGCTACGGGCACACACCGGGCTATCCGATCCATTTCCATATCATTCCGATATATGCGTGGGTTGAGGAGCTTTTCTGGAGCGACGATCGCTACCGGCTGCTCGAAACCTTTGCGGACGGCCCCGGCGAGACGCCTACCGATGGGGCGGAAATGACGCTGTTCGTCTGGCGCGAGTTTTGTGAACGAAGAGAGCCGCCGCCAATCAAAGGCCCTTCGGTGGATGAGGCCATTAACCTCTTACGCCGTGCTATCCAACGTTCGTGAGGTTGGATGTCCGCGACCAGCGATCCGAAAGATCGCGACGCGCTTTGGGCCTGAGCCTGCTCGCCTACTTCGCTTTCTTGGCTACCGCGGCAGGGGGCGCAACGAGTGCGAATTCCTTCATTTCATCGAGCGAAAGATAATAGAGCCTGTCGGGCGGCGTCTCCATGGCGTGGATCCAGAGGTCGGGCTTGATTCCCATGTCGTCAAGATGGTGGGTGACATCAGCCGTGGTGCGCTGCACCTCCGACATGGCGCGTTCGGGCGAAAGCTTTTCGCCGGTGCCATTGAAGACCTGATGCACGCCGATGATGGCATCCTTCTCTGCCGTGCGCACGACACCGCCCGCCATGACGATCGGGCAGGAGGAGACACATAGCGCCCCGTCGGCGACGGTAGTCGCGATCTTGCGTTCGCGGATGAGCGTGGAGATGGCGATCGCGTCGCCAATCGATCCGCCCGGCGAGTCGAGCGAGACTGTTTTGATATACTCGCCACGGGCCTTGATCTCGGCGTCGAAACGCACGGCCGCGCCCGGTTCGATCGTGCCCTGTGCGAGCAGTACGCCGCCCGCCTGCAACTCGAAGCGGATCGGCTTTTTCAGTAACTCAGGGTCGGTCGTCACCTCAACCGGGGCGGCCTGTGGCTTGCCTTCGGTGAGCGCCGGTGGAAGCATGGGCAAGGCGCCCGGTATCATAGGGTCGTAGGCAGGCATGTTGGCGTTGTTGGAGCCGATGTCATGCCAGTCGACGACAACGAAGATTGCCGCCGTTGCGAGCAGGGCGTGGAACGCATGCCGCATCAGCGTGCCGTCATCGGCGGAGAGCAGATAATCCTTCAGCCTTTGCCCCGCCGTTTCCAGTCTCATGCCGGCGGCCCTTTGCGGGGTCCCTTGCCGGAAAGATCGAAGCTCGCAATGTTCGACTGATCGGCCGGTTCGGTGCGCTCCGCTGCATCCATGGCGGCTTCGATGTCGACGCCGTGCCGCCGGACCTCGCGTTGTACCTCCAGCGCTTGCAGGAGTTCGGCCGCGGTGATGCGTTCGGCGAAGGGCAGGCGCTGTTCCTGACGGCGGAGCGTCGAATGGACGATCGACAGCATGAAGATCAGCACCGCCGGCAGGATGTCGATCGAGATGGCGCCGGCCCAGCTCGGGATGAAATCACCGGCATAGCGCAGCACGGCTTCGGCAGAGGAGAGCGGCACGAACCGCCGCTCGGCCACCGGCTTGCGCTCGAGGATCTGGTCGGCCGCCTGCGAAAGGACCTTGGATTGCGCCGCGACCGAGGATCGGATCGTCTCCATGACCTGGTCCTGCCTTGTGGCTAGATCCGCCTGGCGTCCATCCGCCACCGGCGCGATGAAGCCGAGCGACAGGTCTTCCGCCGCGCGCTTGACCGAGGGCGCGATCGAGGTCTGCTCCAGCGAGGTGATCACACCGGAGAGGCCAACGACCTCGGCCGAGAATTGATCGGCGCGCGGGTTGATCGCACCCGGCGCGGAAACCAGCGTGCGCATGGTCTCGAGATGCTTTCTTCCCTCGTCGAACAGCGTCGTCACGCGCTCGCGCGAGGCGTTGATGCCGTTTTCCAGCTCGGTCAGCTGCGAGGCCATCTGCGACAGAAGCTGAACGACGCTGCCGGCTCCGGTCGTTCCGGTCAGCGCGCCCGTCTCCCGCTCCTGGTCGGCAAGGCGCTGGAAACGTTCCTGCGTGCGCTGGATGTCGGGAAGCAGGCTCTGCGCGGCGAGCGCATTCTGGTGTGCCTGGTCGAGATCGGCGGTGTAGTCCTCGAGCGTTTCGGCCAAATGCTGTTCGAGCGCCGCCGAGCCGGCGAGCGCGGCCGCGTTCAGCCAGCTCGACATGGCGATGATCATCGCGCAGCCGAGCGCCATGACCCCAAGCATCGCCGTGCGTCCGGCAGTCCCCGTCACATGCGGATAGAAGCGGGCCATGTAGGTCCAGAAGGCGTAGATCGCCACCGAAACGGCGCTGGAATAGATGAGGGCTGCGAAGAATACAGCGGCTGCCGACCCGTCGAGGATGCTTCGCACGCCGAGATAAGTGTAGACGCCGGAGGCGAGCGCCAGGATCGCGAACGCGAAACGGGTCATGGCCTCGACGGCTTCGACGCCGTCCTGCAAGCGATGCGATGTGCCGAGTGCCATGGTCTCCTCCGGGCTAGCCCCTTAAGAAACCGCTACAATACAGGCAAAAGCAAGGTTTGGCACCGGGCAGGCCGACGGCGCCAAACCTGATCTCGTTCGGCCGCTTATTCGGCTGGCGCAATGTGGGTCGATTCGGCCTCGAAAGCCGCCCCACCGGTCGCGCGCAGCGACTTTTCGGAGATGTCGATCATCGGCGAGAAGCTGGCGGCCGGCATGCGGGCCTCGTCGCGTTCATCGGGGCCAGCCGCCCGTGACGCGCCTCCCACCCGTTCGCTGCGTGCGACTTCCAACTGCCCCGTCAGGATGGCACGCTCGGCGCGCAGCTGCCGGATTTCGGACTTGGCGATCTCCAGGCTGGTGCGTAGCTGGCCGATTTCGTAGCGATCGGAATCCATACGCGTGTCGATATCGCGACGCAGCGCATCGGCATCCCGGTCGCGGCGCACGCGCAGGCCCTCGGCTTCACGCAGCTTCAGCGTCAGCTCGTTGGTCTGCGTGGCGAGTTCGCGGCGGGCTGCCTCGCTCTCGGCGCCGCTCGTGCGCGCCCGCTGCAGTTCCTCGGCAAGGCGCTCCGAGCGGGAGAGGGAGGTGGCGAGTTCCGATTTGATGCGCTTGAGATCGGCGCGTGCCGCCTGCAGGTCCTCGTCCGTCATCTTGTTGCGGCCATTCGCGGTGATGAGAAGCTTCTCGACGAGTTCGGCCTTGGAGCCGATCGCTTCGTGCTTCGTCGTCAGGTGCGCGATCTCAGTGCCGAGGATGCCTGAAGGGTCTCATGCTCGACCTCGAGCCGCTTGTGCCGTTCCTCGAAGAGGGAGAGGTCCTGCTTCAGGTTGGCAACGGCCATCTGCAGGTTGCGCACCTGCGCTTCCTGCTCGGTGAAGCTGGACTTCAGATGGCTGCGTTCCTCGTTGAGGCGGGCCATCTCGCGGGCCTGGATGCCGTTCTCGCGACGCGAGGCTTCGATCAGCAGCTGGTGCGCCGTCGCCTCGTTGTCGAGTTTCTCACGCGTGGCCGAGAGTTCGCGGCTGCGCTGGTCGAGCTCCGTCTGGGCGCGTTTCAGCAGCGTCGAGGCCTCGTCGAACTGGATGGCACGATCCGTCAGCTCACGCTCGGCGTCGAGCAGCCGGTTTTCGATGATCGTGAATTCCTCGCGGGTGACCTGATGAATGCCTTGAAGTTTCGTCAGCTCGTCGCGGAATGCTTCGATCTCGGAGCGAAGCTGCGTGTTGTCGGCGCGAACATCCTTGTTTTCGGCGGTCAGGCGAACGTTGTCCTGGTCCGCCTTCCGGCGCGCGTTGCTTTCATAGTCGAGAAGCGAGCTGATGCGCGCACATTCGGCGCGGAGCGCACCGGTCTCATTCAGCGACTGGCTGTGCGTACCGAGCAGCGAGGAAACGCGCTCCTGCAGCGATGAGAGGCTCGACAGCAAGTCTTCCGACGTCCGCTGGTTTTCCTCCAGCGCCGAGCCGAAGGCGGCAAAGTCGTTGACGTCAGGGATTGCGTAGCGCAACGGCTCTTCGGCCGCCGGACGCTGATCGGTTATTGATGCGGGTCGGTATCCCGTGGGCAGCGATCTGCTGCCGTCTTCTGCGCGACGAAAAAAGCTCATGACCATGACTTATGCCCCAAAAGTACCTGTCAAACGCCGGCGAAATATGGATTTCAGCCAATTAAGCTTATCGAAAATTGCCTTGATTCCGTAAACGCGTGCTGTGCGTGCATCTAGAAACGGCTATGTGTAGGTGTCAAAATACGCAACATCACAATCAACAGGTTTGACGGGCGGAGCTGTGTCGTTTGCGCAACAGCGACTGACGACCTTATTCCTCGGGCAGAATCCGGATGTCATCAGCTTCCAGTTCGCTGCCCAGCTCGACCTCTTTCGTCTGTTTGTCGTAGACGCAGAAATAGCTGACGAAGCCGTTCGCACCCTTCGGCTTGCCTGTCACCAAAGCGATGCCAAAGTGTTCGCTGCCGAACGGATCGACGACGGCATGCGGAAACTCGATCGAGGCGCGCGCCGCTTGCTTGCACTTGCCCTCGACCTCGGTTGCGAACTCCTGCCAGGCATCGCCCGAGGAGGCGCGGGCCGCTCCTGCTGCACCGATCACGATGGCAAGTGTGCAAAAGCGGATTTTATTCCTCAGCATATGAAAAGCCTCGTCTTCCTGCTGTTGTGAAAGGCGCCCATGATCAGCGATTTAGGGCTGGAAAGCCAAGTCCTTGGCGGAGGCAATTTTTCCTCTCCGGCCGTCTTTTTTGATATTTCGCCGGTTGCCTCTCCATGCTTGCGCTCCTATGTTCCGCCTCACCTGCCGATTACGCAAACTATTGCCAAAGGAGACCCGCAATGGCTTTTGAATTGCCCGAACTTCCCTATGACTACGAAGCGCTGCAGCCCTTCATGTCGAAGGAAACCCTGGAATTCCATCACGATAAGCACCACAAGGCTTATGTCGACAACGGCAACAAGCTCGCGGCGGAGGCAGGCCTTTCCGACCTCTCGCTCGAAGACGTCGTAAAGAAGTCTTTCGGCACCAATGCCGGTCTCTTCAACAATGCTGCCCAGCACTATAACCACGTCCACTTCTGGAAGTGGATGAAGAAGGGCGGCGGCGGCAACAAGCTGCCGAGCAAGCTCGAAGCTGCTATCAGCTCCGATCTCGGGGGCTACGACAAGTTCAAGGCCGATTTCATTGCCGCCGGCACGACGCAGTTCGGCTCCGGCTGGGCATGGGTTTCCGTCAAGAACGGCAAGCTTGAAATCTCCAAGACCCCGAACGGCGAAAACCCGCTGGTGCACGGCGCAACCCCGATCCTCGGCGTCGACGTGTGGGAACACTCCTACTACATCGACTACCGCAACGCGCGTCCGAAGTACCTCGAAGCCTTCGTCGACAGCCTGATCAACTGGGACTACGTCCTGGAGCGCTACGAAGCCGCTGCCAAGTAAGCAGTTCGCAAGAACAAGATGTCGGCACCCGGCGCCTTGAAACGCCGGGTGTTTTCGTTTCGACGACCGTCACAAGCCTGTCATGCCGCGCGCCTAAAGCGCTGGCATGACATATCTTTCCGATCTTCCTATTCTCCGCTTCGGCGTCGTCGCAGATCCGCAATACGCAGCAAGGGCGCCGCATCTCGGCATGAACCGCCACTATGCCAGGAGCCTTGCCAAGCCGGCGGAGGCGATCGAGGTCTTCAATGGCGAGGAGCTGAGCTTCGTCATCACGCTTGGAGACATCATTGACCGAGATTTCGAGAGCTTCGATGATATTCTGCCGGTCTACGACAGCCTGAGGCACGAGAATTTCTTCCTGCTCGGCAATCATGATTTTTCCGTTACTGCCGACCGGCTGGCCGACGTTGCCAGCCGGGTCGGCCTGGCGTCGCCCTATTACAGCTTCATCAGGCAGGGCTGGCGGTTTATTGTTCTGAACGGCAACGAGGTGAGCACGTTTGCGCCGCCGCTTGGGCATCCGTATCGGGAGATAGCCGCCCAGCGGCTGGCCGAGCTCAGGGGTGCTGGCGCCATCAACGCGCAGGACTGGAATGCCATGCCGAGCGACGAGCAGTTCGCTTGGCTTTCCGACGAGATCAAGGACGCCGGCGCCGCAGGCGAGCGCGTCATCGTCATGAACCATTATCCGGTGTATCCGCCGAACGAGCACGACAGCTGGGATCGCGAACGCATCGTCACGCTTCTGACGGCGCATGACAATGTCGCTGCCTATTTCAGCGGCCACAACCACGCAGGCAATTTCGGCACGCTCGACGGATGCCATTTCCTGAATTTCAAGGGCATGGTCGATACCGAGACCGAGAATACCTTCGCCATCGTGGAGATCTGGGCCGACCGCATCGAAGTCCGCGGCTTCGGACGCGAGGGCAGCCGGACACTAAAGCTTCGCTGGCCGCCGTGACTATCGCCGGCTCTTTGTCCCGCCAATCGCTACTCTTGGGCGGGCCGGTAAAACGCATCCGCCTTCCACCGCTCGGAATACTTTCTCCGCCCGCTCAGCCAGGTCGTCCGGATTGAAGAGCTGTGTCCGGTAGGCGGCCTGCGCCAGCTCGGTTTCCGATCGCATCACCTTCTTTATGCCCTTCGGCGTCTCGCCCTTTCAGTTCGGCCCGGCGATCAGGAAGCTCCCGCCGTCATTCCCGGTCGCGCGGGTGCCGATATAGTCGAAATTGAAGTTATAGGCGTCGATCAGCTGGATACGGAAATACCGATCCTTCTCGATCGGCGGCACTGTCAGCACCATCGGTTCGGCTCGGAGGTCCAGGCCGAGCATCGAATAGGGTGTATCCGAATTCGGCGTCTGGACCGCTGCGTCGGCCGGCGTTCACACGCGCGCGATGTTGACCAGATGGTTCCAGGGGCCTTTACTCAGAGTTTTTGGTGTGGACGAAATAGGCGTATTGGACGGTGGCTGTCGACCATCGGGAAGCCGTAGATATAGGCTCCCTTGGCAATCGCGCGTGCCTCGGTCTCGCTGATATTGGCGGAAATACCCTTCGCGGGATAGAGGCTAGCGAAACCGGTCGCCAGGATCAGTCCTTTGGTGAATTCGCGTTTCGTGAGTTGCATGGCTGCTGCTCCCATTGCTTCGATCCAAGACCCGTTGATCTGCAAATCCGCGGAGCAGCTTTGCGCAAAAGTCGGCTAGCTGGAAGCACGTTGCAGTAACATTGGCTGTAAGTGGTCAACCGGCCGGCAACGGGAGAATCCAATCGCTCTTTCAAGCCCCTAACGTCTCGGAAGTTCCTTGAACTTTATCATATGGCGTCCATTTCCCTTCGATCGAAACTCATCGAAGCGTGCTTCGGCTCTTGAAGATCGCGACCTACAACGTCAACGGCGTGAACGGACGCCTGGAACTCCTTCTTCGCTGGCTGAAGGAGGATAAGCCTGACGTCGTTTGCCTGCAGGAGCTGAAAACCGAAGATGCCCGGTTTCCACGCGGCGCACTCGAGCGGGCTGGCTACGGCGCGATCTGGCACGGACAGAAGAGCTGGAACGGCGTCGCGATCCTTTCGAAGGGCGCGACGCCGATCCTGACGCGGCGCGGTCTTCCCGGCGATCGTGATGACACGCACAGCCGCTACATCGAGGCGGCCATCGACGGTATCCTCATTGGATGCCTCTATCTTCCGAACGGAAATCCTGCACCCGGGCCGAAATTCGACTACAAGCTCCGCTGGTTCCGACGGCTCCATGAATATGCCGCCGAACTGCACGAGCTCGACATTCCTGTCCTCCTCGCCGGCGATTTCAACGTCATGCCGACGGAAATTGACGTCTACAAGCCGGAGCGCTGGCTGGACGACGCCCTCTTTCGGCCGGAAATCCGCAAGGCCTATGCTGACCTTGTCGCACAGGGCTGGACCGACGCCATAAGGCATCTGCATCCGAACGAGCGCATCTATACCTTCTGGAAGTACTGGCGAAACTCGTTCGAGCGCGACGCTGGCCTTCGGATCGATCATCTACTGCTCAGCCCGACGGTTGCCCCGTGGCTGAGGTCGGCGAGCGTACGTAGGAAGCCGAGGAGTTGGGAACATACAAGCGACCACGCTCCCGTGATGATCGAACTCGACATCCCTCTATCAGAGGATAACGAATGAAATACGAGCGATGAATTCGGAAGGAGCGGAAGATGGATGCCGACCTCGATGCGATGTCGCGCAATGAATTGATCGCGGAAGTGAAGCGCCTTCGCGACGCGATCAGAGAACACCGGGATGCCACAGGTCACAACCTTTGTTGGCACCATCCCCAACTCTGGGACATGCTGCCGGAAAAGCTCAATCCTGACATTGCGGTCCCGCCCTGGCCGAAGTTCCTGCGAGGTTGCGTCCGCTATCGCGAAAGTTTGGATCGGCAGAGGCCCGACGCGCCGGTCCTGGACGAAGAGTTCGAAACGTGACTGCACCTAAGCACACGCGGATCTCTGGGCTGAGGGCGGGAAACACTGCCCCGTTGCACCGATCTAGGCGGCCGTAACCATCGGTAGCTCTTTCCGCTCCATAGCAGCGCGCTCTACTTACCCGTCGCGGCTGCCGGCGGGTTCGTCCATCCGCTCGTCCAGAGTTGCCGCAAACGGTCGCCGTCGCCTCGGAAATAGGCGTCGGCCGTCTCGCAATGCTCGACACGGTCGCTGCGGAAATTGCGGATCGCCTGGCGCAGCTCGCACCAGGCGACAATGTTTGCGGTTTGCGAGTAGTAGATGAGCGCAATCGGCTGGATCCTACGTTCCGTCGCGCGGCCGAGTTCGTCGCGGTAGTCGAGCATCAGCTTCTGCTCGTCGCGTATGGCGCGGCGAACCAGACCAAGATCGAGTCCAGCCGGAGATTGGGCAACCGATCCCCAGGCATAGAGCGCTTTTCGTTCCATCGCCTGACGCAGCAGCGCCGGCACGGCCCCAGCGATCTTCTGGTTGACGCTCTTGGCCGCCCGTTTCAGCTCCTCGTCGCCGGTGCGCTCGAGCAGCGCCAGCGACAACACGATCGCCTCCATTTCCTCGACCGAGAACATTAGCGGCGGCAGGTCGAAGCCCGGCCGCATGATGTAGCCGATACCGCGGCCGCCCTCGATCGGGACGCGCATCGCCTGCAAGGCGGCGATGTCGCGATAGATCGAGCGCACCGTCACCTCGAGCGTCTCCGCCATGGCCGCCGCCGTCATCGGCCTGCTCGCCAATCGCAGGATCTGGATGATCTCGAAAAGCCGTGAGGCCTTGCGCATCTTTTGCCTCCTTGGGCCTAGGCTCCTGACAATACACTGTCAGTTGGGCCATCGTATAGCTCTTCCTATCAAATTGAAAATCAACAAGGTCCCGGAAATCGACCTTGAATTGGATAGCGGGCAACTGACATGACTTACAGCGAAAATCTCTGGCTCTACTTCACGCTTCTCTTCGGTATCATCATCGTCCCGGGCATGGATATGCTGTTCGTGCTGGCCAATTCGCTGACCGGCGGCAGGCGCACTGGCATCGCCGCGACCGCCGGCATCATGGCAGGCGGGGCGGTGCACTCGCTCTATGGCGCGATCGGGGTCGGCGTGCTCGCCGTCCTCTTGCCGATGCTGTTCAACCCGCTGCTTTTTGCCGGTGCAGCCTACATGGCCTGGATCGGCTGCACGCTGATGCGCAGCTCGATCACCGTCGATAGCGTCGGGCCCGGCGGCCTGCGCTCGGGTTGGCGGGCTTTTCGCCAGGGTGCCGCAACCTGCTTGATGAACCCCAAGGCGTATCTGTTCATGATCGCTGTCTATCCGCAGTTTCTGAAGCCGGTCTACGGGCCAATCTGGGCACAGGGTCTCGTCATGGGCTTCATGACCATGGCGACCCAGGCCGCTGTCTATGGCACCCTGGCGCTGACGGCGGCGCGAAGCCGCACGATATTGGTGTCCAATCCGAAGGCGACAATCCTCGTCGGGCGGATCGCCGGCGCGCTCCTGATCGCCGTTTCGATCCTCACCGCATGGCACGGCTGGCGCGCCGCGGTATGAGGCGCGAATACGAAACGAATTAGAACTCCGTTTTTCCTGAAATCTCACCCACTTGTTACTTTTTGAGGCGAAAAAATTTGCCATGATGCCGCCCGTCTGCCGAAGCGCCGGGCTTCGCGGACCTTGCTATCAAAGAGGAGTGGAGACATGAGACTGAAAGCTATAGCCGCGGCAGTGCTTGTCGCCGGTCTGGGGGTCGTAGGCGTTGCCATTGCAGCGGAGGAAGGCACGCACGACGCGCGCTCCGCGCTGATGAAGAAAGTTGGCGGCGCGGCGGGCGCCATGGTGGCGATCGCCAAGGGCGAAAAGCCCTATGACGCAGAGGTGGTCAAGGCTTCCCTGACGACGATCTCGGAGACCGCGAAGGTATTCCCGGATCAGTTCAAGCCTGGGACCGAAAAGGGGGACAAGGCGGCAAGCCCGAAGATCTGGGAAGATCCAGCGGACTTCAAGGCCCGTGCGGCGAAGCTTTCGGCGGATGCCAGCACGGTCCTCGCGCAGCTTCCGGCCGACCCGGCCGCTGTCGGCGCCGCAATGAAGACGCTTGGCGCCAATTGCGGCGGCTGTCACGAGAAATTCCGCATAAAGACCGACTAACGATCCTGGCATTTCAGTCAAACGATCCGCAGCAGCCTTGCCGCTGGTGCGGATCGTTTTATGTTTTCGATAGGATTATTGGCAACAGGAGCGGTGAATGGTCCGCAGGTTCGTCCGGTTTTTACTCTGTCTCGTCGGAGTGTTCGTCATTGGCGGAGCGGTTTTCTATTTCATCACCGCGCCAAACGCGCTTCCTGAAAGTCACTGGGCCAACCTTGGTGAAGCCGATTTGAAGAACGGTGAAATGGTCTTCTGGACGGGCGGCTGCGTCAGTTGCCACGCTGCGCCGGGATCGGAGGGGGACGCCAAGCTCACGCTGTCAGGCGGTCTGGCGGTGAAGAGCCCTTTCGGCATCTTCCACGTGCCCAACATCTCGCCTGACGAGAAGGCTGGTATCGGGACATGGACGCTGGCCGAGTTCGGCAATGCCATGAAGCGCGGCGTTGCCAAAAACGGCGAGCATCTCTACCCGTCCTTTCCGTACAATTCCTATGCCCGGATGAGCGACAAGGACGTCAACGATCTCTTCGGCTATCTGAAGACGCTGCCGAAGAGCGCCAACGTCGCCCCGCCGCACGAATTGCCGTTCCCTTACAATATGCGTCTGGCGCTGGGTGGCTGGAAGTTCCTCTATTTCAATAACGAACCGCGTGTCGCGCTTGCGGCCAATGTCGACGACAAGGTCAAGCGCGGGCAGTATCTGGTCGAAGGCGCCGGCCATTGCGGCGAATGTCACACCCCGCGCGATCAGTTCGGCGGGTTCGAGGCGGACAAATGGCTGGCGGGTGCGCCAAACCCGGAGGGCCAGGGCAGAATCCCTGATGTCACACCGGGCTCGAAGACCGTCGGCTCGTGGAGCCAGGAGGATATCGCCAACTATCTGGAAACCGGCTTCACGCCCGACTTCGATACGGCCGGCGGTTCGATGGCCGAGGTACAGCGCAACCTCGCCCATCTGCCGAAACCGGAGCTCGAGGCGATCGCAGCCTATCTGAAGGCGGTCCCGAACCGCTAGTATTAGCAATATCTCAAAAATGCCGCATTGCAGCACTCCACTGGGTCGTGCACACTGAACGCCCTGTGACGAACCCTTCCGAGGTTCGTTTTCCGAACGACGCCCATCCACGTCTTCCGAAAGGACAGCTGCATGCACAGCACGTCGGCCAACCCTGCAGATGATCTCGAGTCTGTTGCCCGCAAGGGCGGCAAATTGCGGCGCATGGCGGTGCGGATACCGACCTACATGGCCGACATCCGTGAAAATCCTGCATGGCTGCCGATGTTCCTGCTGGCGCGCACCATACCGGCGCGCAAGGCGCATTGGCTGACCGCACGACGCAGCAATGGCGCGATCGAGAATCTGCCGACGCTCTTCAAGGGCGTGGATCATGCAGATGCCGTCGCGGCGCTCAGGCGCGACGGGATATTTCCCAACCTGACGCTACCTGAGGCGATCACCAGTGAAATCGCGAGCTTTGCAAGCGCCACACCGTGCTTCGGCAATTTCGATCGCAAGATCGAGTTCCTGGCGTCGGATCATCGCGACGCAGAGCAGCAATGGGGACGATCGATCCTGAGCGGCCACCACTTCGAACGGGCGCTTGATTGCCCGGCGGTTCGTACCGTCCAGCGTGATCCTGTTCTGTCGGAGATCGCGCGCTGCTATCTCGGCGCCCAAGCCCGCCTCATTACCACCCGCATCTGGTGGAGTTTTCCGACGAGGGCCAGCGAGGCCGAGCGCAGCCTGGCGTCGCTGGACAAGTATCACTTCGATCTCGACGACTGGCGAATGCTGAAGTTCTTCTTCTATCTCGTCGACGTCGACGAAGGCGCCGGCCCGCATGTCTATGTCAGGGGCAGCCACAACAAGCGGCGTATCAAGCACCAATTGACCCTGCTGGTCGGCCACCCCGCGAATGAAATCCTGGATTTCTATGGGAAGGAGAGCGTGACCACGCTGACCGGCGCAGCAGGCTTCGGCTTCGTGGAGGATCCCTTCGGCTTTCATATGGGAACGGTCGCCAAGACGAAGCCGCGCCTGATGATGGAGGTGGGCTTCGGCGTTTCCAAGCCGTCGCGCCGCCGTTTCCACGGCGAGCCGGTGCTTCGATGAGCTAAGGCAGCAGCGTCGTTCACGCGGCTTTCGGCTGATGCTCGGCACCGAACATCAGGACGTATTGGTCCAGTTCGTCGCCGGCATGTCCGAGCGCGCGGTAGATTTCCGCGGCAAAGGTCATCGGTGCCGATCCCGGCGCCGTCACCAGTTTTCCGGCGCGCACGGCCTGCGGGCTGTCCTTGTAACGGGCGTGTCCGGTGTACCCAGGTACACCGGCGATGAAATCGGCGGCATTGCTGGTGTGGTCGGTGGCATTCAGCGCTCCGGCACGAGCAAGCGCCAGAGTTGCGCCACATATCCCGGCGACGAGTTTGCCGTGAGCAAGGAAGTCGTAGATGACGGTTCTCAGGTCGGGCGCCTTTTCCGTTTCCCAGATCGTCCCGCCGCAGAGCACGAGGCCGTCGAAGGCACTGGCATGCAGGTTTTCCGCGACGGTATCGGCCGCGACGCGCATGCCCCCCATCGAGCGTACTTCCGAGCCATCGGGCGTTGCGATCACCACGTCGAAGCCGAAGTAGGAACGTGCGGAGGCCGTCAGTTGCCCGACCTCCCAGTCGGCGAATCCGTTGGTGAGCACGATTGCAAGTCGGGTCATCGGTTTCTCCCTGCCGAATGTCCGCGGCGGCCAACGCCGCTCATGCCAAAGCCTGCATATAGCGCATTCCGGTGACCGGGCGAGGCACGAAGTCCATATTCTCGTAGAAGCGATGTGCCTGCACGTTGCCCGTGGCGGCGCTGACGGAGAGGTAGCCGCAGCCGGCGCTGCGTGCTGTGTCGCGGGCGCGGTTGACGAGGTGCTGCCCGACGCCGTGGCCGCGATGGCCGTCACGCACAAAGAGATGATGCAAATCCATGCCGCGCGCACCATCCTGCGCCCTGTACAGCGGCACGAGAATGGCGTAGCCGATCAGGCCATCGTCGGTTTCGGCAACGAGCGCGGTGATCCACGGCACCGGGCCGAAAAGGTCACGTTCGAGCTGCTCCGGGCTCGAGGCGGAAGCATCGCCATGATGTTTGGCGAGCAGGGTAATCATTTCGCTGAGTTCGGGGAGGTCGCGCGGCTTAGCCGCACGGATATTGATCACCGGCGGGCGGATCATTGAGATTTCGCTGTCTTCGATTTCAACCATGGTCTTCGCGTCCTTGTGTGGTGTTCTGCCGTCAGGACGCTGCCGATACAACAAAGCCGCCTGACGGCGGCTTGTTGACAATATGATCTGTCCGGCCGCCCTTTACAGGTACAGCCAAAAATACGTGCTGGTGATGTGCGCGTTCTTGATCATGCGCCGATAAATCATCCAGAACACGCCGTTTGTCAATGGGGTTTACGCGTCGCCACCGGGAAGCGTGCAGCGTTCGTCGGCGCAGCCGGTCCTTCGCCTTTTCGTCGATGAGTGAAGACCGGATGCGTCGGCACGATGGCAAAACGGCGCCAAGGCCATGTCGTTCTCGACGCCGAAGCGTGGTGCAGAATGTTGCCAAACGCCAGACGGTGAGGGGACTTTTCATCGTCGAGATGCTGAGATAGGGTACCCCCCTATACTAAATGGAAGACGTCATGTCCCACGCCACGCATCAGAAGAAAAAACTGATGGCCCGCGTCAGCCGTCTGAAAGGCCAGCTGGAGGCTGTCGAGCGCGCGCTGGAGGCCGAGAGGCCCTGCGGAGAGATCTTGCAACTGCTTGCCTCGATCCGCGGCGCCCTGAACGGGCTGACCGGCGAGGTGCTGGACGATCATCTGCACGAGCATGTGCTGCACGCCGCCGATGAGAAGGCCCGCATGGAAGCCGTCGAAGAAATATCCGAAGTCCTGCGGACCTACATTCGCTGACACAACCGACATGAGGAGCGTGCGATGAACGCACAGACCGAAAGACTCGAGCACGACCACGTTTTCCTGGGCGCCGATCACGACCGCAACGCCCGTCGTGTCTGGTTCGTCATTGCGCTCACCGCCGTCATGATGGTGGTCGAGATCGGCGCCGGAACCTACTACGGCTCGATGGCGCTAGTCGCTGATGGCTGGCACATGTCGACCCATGCCAGCGCCCTGCTGATCTCCGCCGTTGCCTACCTCTATGCGCGCCGGCAAGCGCGCAATCCCCGCTTCACCTTCGGTACCGGCAAGCTCGGCGACCTCGCGGGCTTTGCCAGCGCCATCATCCTGGCGCTGATCGCCTTGCTGATGGCCTGGGAAAGCTTCCTGCGCATCACGCATCCCGTGCCAATCAGCTTTTCGCAGGCGATCGGCGTCGCCGTCGTCGGCCTACTGGTCAATCTGGCGAGCGCCTGGCTCCTGAAGGACGACCATCATGGCCACAGCCACGGCCATTCCCACCATCACGAGCATCAGCATCACCATGACCACGCTGCTCATACCCATCATGGCGATCATGCTCGTTCCGCGCATGCCTCCGACAACAACATGCGCGCTGCCTATGTCCATGTCATTGCCGATGCGCTGACATCGGTGCTCGCCATTGCCGCACTGCTGCTCGGCAGTCTTTATGGCTGGCTCTGGCTCGACCCGCTGATGGGTATCGTCGGCGGCCTGATCATTGCCCAATGGTCCTGGGGCCTGATGAAGTCTTCAGGCCGCGTGCTGCTCGATGTCGTACCGCGGGAGGCGGTTCTGCAGCGCGAAATCCGTTCGGCGCTGGAAACGGGCGGCGAGCGGATCACCGATCTTCATGTCTGGCAGGTCGGACCCGGCCATCACGCCGCGATTGTTGCTCTTGTGACGCCGCAGCCGGAAAGCCCTGCCTTCTACAAGGCAAAGCTCGAGCCCGTTGCCGGCCTCTCGCACGTTACCGTCGAGGTAACGCAGTCGGCGGCCGCTTGACGCGACTCATCCGGGCCACAATCAGTCTCTAGCGCTGTGTCCATTGATTCAGGCAGAGGAATTTTCATGCGTGGCGTTTCGATCCGCCGCCGGACGCTACTTGGTTCGGCACTGCTTTCACCCGCCTTGTTCCTGTCGCGCATTGCGCGGTCGGAAGACAGGGATGATGAAATCAACCGGCGGATGGAAGCGTTCGAAAAAGCGATCGGCGGTCGCATCGGTGTCTCCGCCATCGACACCGAGACCAACATTTCGTTCGGCTATCGCGAGACCGAGCGCTTTCCTCTCTGCAGTACGTTCAAGGTGCTGGCCGCAGGGCTGGTGCTGGCGCGCGTCGACAAGGGGCACGAGACTCTCGAGCGACGCGTCGTCTACGACCAGGACAAGCTCGTCACCTACTCGCCGGAGACGGAAAAGCACGTCGGCGGCGAGGGCATGAGCCTCAGTGAACTCTGCGAGGCGGCGATCACGCTCTCCGACAATACGGCCGGCAACCTGCTGCTGGAAAGCTTCGGCGGCCCCTCTGAGCTCACCAAATGGCTGCGCACGCTGGGCGATCGGTCGACGCGACTCGACCGCTGGGAAACGGCGCTCAACGAAGCCAAGGACGGCGATCCGCAGGATACGACTACCCCCGATTCGATGGTCGACACGCTCGGCAACCTCACGCTGGGCTCGGCCCTGTCGGAACCGTCGCGCGACAAGCTGGTTGAATGGATGGTGGCGAATACGACAGGCGGCGCACGTCTGCGCGCGGGCCTGCCGGATGCATGGAAGATCGGGGACAAGACCGGCACCGGCAACAACGGCAGTGCTGCCGATATAGCGATTGTCTGGCCGCCCGGTCATGGCGCGATCTTGGTTGCCGCTTACGTGACGCAGGCCAAGGCGCCGGTGTCCGAGATCAACCCTATCTTCGCCGAGGTCGGAAAGATCGTGACCGACATGGTCGGATAAGATTGTCCTGTCAAAGAGATGCGATGGAAACGTGAATCTCCGTCACATCGATTTGAATCAGCTTGTAAAGCCCTCAGGCGCTGATGATCGTTCGGCGCTCGGCTTGTCCTTGCTGTCGCCGTCGCCGGTCAGCTGCCGCTTCAGCTCGTCCGAGATCTGCTTTTCGATCGCCTCGCGCTCTTCTGATGGCATGGCCTTCAGGTCGTCTTCGGTGAGCCCGAGCCGCTCGAGGATCTGCGCGCGGATGCGCTCTGCCGGCGTCTGGTTGGCGAGGTCCGTGAACTCGGAGACAACGGCGTCATGGCGCGCTTTGGCCGGATCCTCGGTACCATCCATGGTAACGCTGCCGCTGCTCTGCAGAGCCCACATCGTACTGGAAATCGACGTCGGCGCGCTGCTTGGCTGAAGAGCCGCGCCGCTTTGGCGAACGCTGACCTCGATATCGCTGGTCTGCTGTTTGTTGCGCTGGCCGGACTGGCCAAAGAGGTTGGTCAGTCCATAGGTGCTGGAAATGCTGCTGCCGATCTTCATGAAATTCGCCCTGACACAATGCGCGGGAGAATGGCGCGCCAGACATGCCTGGAGCTTGCCGCCACGAGCTCGGACGGCGCCGTCACAGGCGGCCGTCCGTCACGCGTCCCGAGTTCAGGGCAGGGCGTAGCCGATCACGTAGTCGCCGGGTTTGGTGCCGATCGAGCCGTGTCCACCGGCGACCATGACAACGAACTGCTTGTTGTCGCTGGTCGTGTAGGTCATCGGCGTAGCCTGGCCGCCGGCCGGCAGACGGGCTTGCCAGAGCTGATCGCCATTGGTCACATCATAGGCGCGCAGAAAGTTGTCGACGGCGGCGCCGAGGAAGGCAACGCCGCCTCTCGTCAGGATCGGGCCGCCGATGCCGGGCACGCCAACCTTGAACGGCAGCGGCAGCGGCGTCATGTCGTAGACCGTGCCATTCCTGCGCTTGTAGGCAATCTTTCCGGTACGCAGATCCGCACCTGTGACATAGCCCCACGGTGGTGCCTGGCAAGGGATACTCAACGGGCCGAGGAACGGTCCCATGAAGACGCCGTAGGGGGCACCGTCGTTGCGGTTGAGGCCCTGTTCGCTGCCTTTCTCGTCCTGGCCTCTCGGCGGGATGTCGGCCGCCGGCACAAGCCGCGAGGTAAAGGCGAGATAGGTCGGCATGCCGAACATGATCTGCCGCTCGGGATCCACCGCCACGCTGCCCCAGTTGAAGGTGCCGAAGTTGCCGGGGTAGATGATAGAGCCCACCAATGACGGCGGGGTGTAGCGGCCCTCGTACTTGTAGCGATGGAACTGGATGCGGCAGGCGAGTTGATCGAACAGCGAGACCCCCCACATATCCCTCTCCTGAAGCGGCGGCGGCGAGAAGGTGAGGTCCGAGATCGGCTGCGTTGGCGCCGTATGATCTTCCGGGATCGCGCCGCCGGGGGCGGGTATCTCCTTGAATGGGATGATTGCCTCGCCGGTGCGCCGGTCGAGCACGTAGATGTCGCCCTGCTTGGTCGGAGCAACGAGTGCCGGCACGGCCGTTCCGTCGGCCTTCGTCATGTCGAAGAGCACGGGCTGGGCGGGAACGTCCATGTCCCACAGGTCATGGTGCACGAATTGCTGTACCCATTTCACTTGCCCGGTGGCGATGTCGAGTGCGACGATCGAGGAGGAGTATTTCTCGACATGGGCGCTGCGGTTCATGCCGAGCTGGTCGGGTACCTGGTTGCCGAGTGGGATGTAGACCATGCCGAGACCGTCATCGACGCTGAAGATGGACCAGCTGTTCGGAGAGTTGGTAGTGTAGGTCTGGCCTTCGGCGATCGGCGTGGTGACATCGGGATTGCCGGAATCCCAGTTCCAGATGAGCGCGCCGGTATTGATGTCGTATGCGCGGATAACGCCGGACTGCTCCTTTGTGGAATAGTTGTCGTTGACGGCGCCGCCGACGATCAGCTTGCCGGCGACCGCGACCGGCGGCGACGTCGAGTAGTAGTAGCCTGCCGGATTGTACTGCATGCCTTTTTCAAGATGCAGCACGCCATCTTCAGCAAAGCTCGTGCAGATCTGGCCATTTGCGGCATCGAGCGCAATCAGCCTGGCGTCGGAGGTCGGCAGAAACACGCGCTCGGCGCAGGCAGAACCGAGGGCTGCGGCCATGTCGCGATAATAGGTGACGCCGCGGCAGGTCTGGTGTTGGCGGTTCGGGTTCATGCCGGAGTTGGAATCGTACTTCCATTTCTCCTTGCCAGTCTTGGCGTCGAGCGCGATTGCCCAGTTGTGCGGCGTGCAGAGGTACAGCGTGTCGCCGACTTTCAGCGGCGTCACCTGATAGGTCGTTTCGCCGACATCCTCGGGTCGCTTCACATCACCGGTCTGGTAGCGCCAGACCTCCTTGAGATCCTTGACGTTTCTGACGTTGATCTGGTCGAGCGGCGAGTAACGCTGGCCGAAGGGTGTGCGGCCGTATTGATGCCACTCTTCATTGGGCACAACACCGCCGAAAGCCGTGGGACTAGTTACGGCCTCGGTCGGCAGATTGCCCGTGATCCGGTGCGGATCTGTGGTCATCGAATAGCCGGCGATCGCGATCGCAATCACAACCGGTATGGCGAGCGGCCAGGGGTTTGCCCCATAGGAGATCCCGGTCGGGCTGAAGAAGCCGAGCGGCCTGCGGATCCAGGGCGTCAACAACCACAAGCCGAGAAGAATGATCAACCCGCCGCGCGGCCCAAGCTGCCACCAGTCGAAGCCGACCTCCCAGATCGCCCAGACCAAGGCCACGGCGATCAGCGCCGCATAGACCCACAACGCGGCTGCCCTGCGCAATAGAAGCAGGATGGCAGTCAGCAGGAACATGGCGCCTGCGAATGCATAAAAGAAGCTGCCGCCGAGCATGACGAGCCAAAGACCGCCGCCGCCGAGCGCAAGGCCAATCAGGATGAAAAATATGGAAGTAAGGACGATTGCCATCTGGGAAGACTCCCGCTGATGTTAGCCGGGTGCGATCAGAGCGGGAAAAAAGTCCGCGAATCAGCGAGATAGAGCGGTCGAAACGAGCGTCAACTGCGACCATAGGTGTCAGAGGGAGAAGGTTCTCGCCCGATCACGTGCCGCAGAAGGTCTGCAACACGCGTTCTTCCGGCTTCGGCGGCTCCATGTATGCCGCAAAGCCAGGCTGGTCGTCATAGGGCTTGGCGAGCACCGCAAGCAACGCCTCGAAGAGCGAGAAGTCCGCATCTTCGACGGCCGCATTGATCGCCTGCTCGATACGATGGTTGCGCGGAATGAAGGCGGGATTGACGGCGCGCATTGCCGTCCTGTGGTCGTCCTCGGTCCGGCCCTCGTCGCGCGTCAGGCGATCGCGCCAGCGGCCAAGCCATTCGCGTGCCCCATCCGGTTCGCGGAAGGTGGAGAGGAAAAGCGCCTCGCCATCTCCAGAGCCGCCAGCGTCGGAAAGGCGGCGGAAGGCGAGGGTAAAATCAGCCTGCTGCGCCTGCATCGTGGCAAGCAGTGACTGGATAAGGTCCAGATCGCCATCCTCGACCCTCGTCAGGCCGATCTTCTCGCGCATGCCGCGCAGCCAGTGGATCTGGAAGCGCTCGCCATATTGCTGGATCACGATGTTGGCGAGCTCGACGGCCTTTTCCGCATCGGCATCGAAGAGCGGCAATAGCGTTTCGCCGAGTCGCGCCAGGTTCCATTGGCCAATGCCGGGCTGGTTCGCATAGGCATAGCGCCCGCCCTGGTCGATCGACGAGAAGACGGTGCGGGGATCGTAGGCATCCATGAAGGCGCAGGGGCCGAAATCGATCGTCTCGCCCGAAATGGCCATGTTGTCGGTGTTCATGACGCCGTGGATGAAGCCGATATGCAGCCAGCTTGCGATCAACGCAGCCTGCCGCTCGCAAACGGCCTCGTAGAGCGCGAGGTAGGGACTGTCCCTGTCCTTGAGTTCCGGGTAGTGCCGGTCGATCACATAGTCGGCAAGCGCCCGCACGCCGTCCGTATCGCCGCGTGCGGTGAAGAACTGGAAGGTGCCGACGCGGATGTGGCTCGCGGCAACGCGGGTGAAGACCGCGCCCGGCAGAATGTTTTCGCGATAGACGGGCTGCCCTGTCGAAACAGCTGCAAGCGCTCTGGTCGCCGGCACGCCGAGTGCATACATCGCCTCGCTGACGATATATTCGCGCAGCACAGGCCCGAGCGCGGCGCGGCCATCGCCGCGGCGAGAGTAGGCCGTCTGGCCGGCACCCTTTAATTGGATATCGCGGCGCTGACCATTGCGGTCGATCACCTCGCCGAGCAGGATTGCCCGCCCGTCGCCAAGCAGCGGCACGAAAGCACCGAACTGGTGCCCGGCATAGGCCATCGCTAACGGATCTGCGCCTTCAGGCACGAGGTTGCCGGAAAAGATCGCAGCACCATCCCGCTTCAGCGCCTCGACATCAAGACCGAGTTCTTCCGCAAGCGGCTCGTTCAGCTTGATCAGCCACGGCTCGGCGGCCTGCGAGGGCGCCTGGCGCGTAAAGAACTGCTGCGGCAACCGCGCATAGCTGTTGTCGAAGGCGAAGGGCGCGCCGGTGCGCGCAACATTCTGCAGGGCTTGGGTCATGCTCCATAGGTAGTGCCAGGCGGCGGTTGCTGCAAGCAACAGCGGTGGTAGGATTTTATCCTATTTCTGAATGTAGCGTATTCGATGGAAAAGTTGAACATCACCCCGCCGGCCGAAATGGTCAATGTGACAGGGCCGAAGTCGAGGCCGGTACCTGCGCCTCGACCAGCGAAGCGCTGCGCGAAGCCATGCGCGTTTGGATGCGGCGCGAAGAGGAGCACAAGGAGCGCATCGCGGCGATCCGCGCCCGCGTGCAGGCATCATTGGATGATCCTCGAGCGAGATTAAACGGCCGGGAGATGAGAACGGCCGTCGACGCCCTCTTTGCAAAGCACCGATGAGTAATGGAGCACCATTCGGTAGAGTACCGACCAGCGGCACTCGAAGCGATCGTCTCACTCTTCACTTACGTTCTCGAAGCCAGTCGAAATCGCGTTACGCCGAGCGTTGCATAGAGCGCCTGAACGACCGTTGCGAACGTGTCGGCGATGCGCCATTTGGCGGTGTGGCAAGATCGGACCTCGGCGCCAACCTGCGCATGGCGGTTTTTGAGAGACGCATCGTGATACTTCACGTCGTCGAAGATGACGCGGTCAAAATCACCAACATCTTCTCCGGCGGACAGGATTACGAAGCACTTCTGCGCGACGATTGAGCAGGTTTCCCAGCCATTCCCAAACGACACGGCTGCCTTTCCATTTAAGCATAACGCCGCCACATTTGCGGGCGTATACATCAATCTCCCCTTTTGGCATTACGCCATACCATACCGCGGCCATCGCTTCCGCGACGGCCACGCCATTGCGAGTGATCCCTAACGATGTCGGATCAGATCTATCGGGCGGCCACCATCGGGCGCGCCAAGCCCAATTTCCGCGTGATAGCGATGATCGTTGCGAGCGCCATGTTCATGGAGCAGCTCGACGCGACCGTGCTGGCGACGGCGCTGCCGACCATGGCACGCGATTTCGGCGTCAGCGCCCCGTCGATGAGCATCGCGCTGACCTCCTACCTCCTCAGTCTCGCGATCTTCATCCCGGCCAGCGGCCTGATTGCCGATCGCTTCGGCTCGCGCACCGTTTTCCGCTCGGCGATCGCCGTCTTCGTCACCGGCTCCATCTTCTGTGCGCTCTCGCCCAATCTTCTCTGTCTCGTGCTGGCGCGGCTGCTGCAAGGTCTTGGCGGCGCCATGATGCTGCCGGTCGGTCGCCTGGTCCTGCTGCGCAGCGTCGACCGCAAAGACATGGTCAACGCCATGTCATGGCTGCTGGTGCCGGCGCTGATCGGCCCGATCCTCGGTCCGCCGGTCGGTGGCCTGATCGTCACCTATCTCGACTGGCGCTGGATTTTCTATATCAACGTGCCGATCGGCATCATTGGTTTTACGCTGGTCTCGATCTTCATCGAGGACTTCAAGGGCGAGGCGAAGCGCCCGTTCGACACGGTTGGTTTCATCCTCTCCGGCATCGCGCTCGGCTCCCTACTGTTTGGCTTCGAAAGCTCGAGCCGCCCGGGCGAGGGCGCCTTCTCGCTGTTCCTGATCGCTGTCGGTCTGCTCTTCGGCGTCGCCTATCTCAAGCACGCCCGCCGCCATCCGTCGCCGATCATGGATTTCTCGCTGATGAAGGTGCCGAGCTTCGGCACCTCGGTCATCGCGGGCTCGCTGACCCGTATCACGCAAGGCGCGCAGCCTTTCCTGCTGCCGCTCTATTTCCAGCTCGGCTTCGGATTGTCGGCCGCCAAGGCCGGTCAGCTCGTCACTGCCGCAGCTCTTGGCTCGATGGCGATGAAGGCCGTTGCGCCGCGCGTGCTGCGCCGCTTCGGCTTTCGCAACAGCCTTGTCGCGAACGGCATCATCGCCACTTGCGGTTATGCGCTCTGCGCCGCCTTCCGGCCGGACTGGCCGTTGGCGCTGATCTTCGCGATCCTCGTCATATGCGGCTTCTTCATGTCGTTCCAGTTCACCGCCTACAATACGGTGGCCTATGACGAGATCGACCGCGACCGGATGAGTTCGGCCACCAGTTTCTACACCACCTTCCAGCAGCTCATGCTGTCGCTCGGCATCTGCGTGGGCGCGCTGGCGCTGCACACTTCGATGACGGTCAACGGCAGCGAAACGCCGCAACTCCACGATTTCTCCGCGGCCTTCCTCTTCGTGACCGCGATCTCGATCACTGCGACGTTCTGGAACCTGCGCTTTTCGCGCAGCGCCGGCGCCGACATCAGCGGCCATGGCGCTGAAAAGGCAGCGCACACCGCCGAGCATTGACCCTCAGGCGCGGGCAAGCTCCGGCAGACAGGCCTCGCAGATCGCGGCCACATGCCGGTGATCGGTGCCGCAGCAGCCGCCAACGATCCTGACCTGCGGCATCTTGCGCATCAGTTGTCTGTAGCGCTGCCCGAGATCGACGGGATTGCCCGCATCGAGCGTCTCGCTCTCGTCGAGCTCCGCATGGCTCATGCGCGAAGCGTTGGCGCGCAGCCCGCGGATGCGTTTCGTCCAGCCGGCGCCATGATAGAGCGCCTCGGCGAAATGCGTCGGGTGGGCGCAGTTGATCATGTAGTAGGCGGGTGAACCGCCGGTCGCCGCATCCGTCGTCTCGATCGCTTCCTGCATGCTGCGCCCGGTTACCAGCCTGCCGTCAGTCTCGACGGTAAAGGAGATCGCGGAAGGCATGCCTCTGGCCGTGGCCGCTCGCGCTACGCCGATCGCCTCGTCGATGTTGGTCAGCGTGAAGGCGGTCACCATGTCGGCATCGCTTTCGGCGAAGCTGCCGATCTGGACGCTGTGGTAATCCTCGGCTTCGGACGCGTCCATGCTGCCGGCCTTGTAACCGTCGCCGCGCGGCCCGATGGCGCCACTGATCACGATCGGCTGTCCCGGTTGCTGGTATCGCTCGCGCAAGCCTGCCAGCAGCGCGACGCTGCCAACATTGGCCGCGTGCAGCGCTTCGCGCGTGTAGCCGAGCTTCCCGGCCCAATCCGGATTAGCCCGCCATGTCGGCGTGTCGAGAATGAAGCCGGCGCCATGCTTGCGGGCGATATCAAGATAGCGGCGATAGTAGGCCTGTAGCCGGTCGCGCCCTTCCTCCGAAGCCAGCATCACAAACGATGCGAAGTGCGGCAGCTGCAATCCGTCGAGAAAGATGAAGGTTGTCTCCATGCCGCCATCGGTCACGAAGAAGCCGCCCTCGAGCTGCGGCAAGCTGTGTCGGTAGGTCGCCATCGTATCTTTCCTCAGCTGGATGAAAGAGAATGCTGCGACGCAATACTAATGATTTAGCATGTTCTAAAATATACTCCCGCGGTGGTACAGTGAAATTTCAGCGGTCTTCCATAGCAGCCGCCATCTCGGCGAGCTTGCGTACCGTATTCAGGTTGCGCGTGGTTCCCGGTTTCAGGGCTGGCAGCTTGAGCTTCGATTTGCCGGCGCCGATCGGGAAGTGGACGTAGATTTCGCGCCCGGCGAGAACTGCCTCTTCGCCATCGGGCGCGACCATCTTGTCCAGCGCATCGCTTGGTGCTTCCTCGGGCAGGAAGCTCACCAGCAGATAGTTTGGCTTGGCGTCGGGAAAGGGCACGTTGGTGGCAATCGCGTCCAGCTCCTTGCGGCTGCGCAGCATCACGCCGGGCTTCTTGCCCAGCAGCTTCCCGAGCGCCTCGTCCAGCTTTTGCTCGACCTCAGCTTTCGGCTCGTCGGCGCAAAACAGCACGTTGCCGCTCTGGATGTAGGTCTTCACGTCGCTGAAGCCGAGCTCTTCGCAGACCGCCTTCAGCGTCGTCATCGGCAGCTTGCCCGTGCCGCCGACATTCACGGCTCGAAGCAAAGCGATGTAGACAGGCATGGGCTTCCTCCTGTGATCAGCGAAAGAGCGGCCGCACAACCTCTGCGCCTATTCCTGCCACAAGGACAGGAATGAGGGATGAGAGGGCGGGTAACTTTAGTGTCAGGCGCCTACGGCACGTGACATCCCCGCTAAACCTTCCCCGCGACCTTGATCGCGAAGGCATATTCGAAGGCGATCTCCTCGAGGCGCTGGAAGCGTCCCGATGCGCCGCCATGGCCGGCATCCATATTGGTCTTCAAGAGGATCGGCGCCGAGCCGATCGTCTTCTCGCGCAGCCTTGCCACCCACTTTGCCGGCTCCCAGTAGGTGACGCGCGGGTCCGTCAGGCCACCGAGCGCCAGGATCGGCGGATAGGCTTTCGCGCCGACGTTGTCGTAGGGCGAATAGCCGGCGATATGTTCGTATTCGTCCTTGCTCTCGATCGGGTTGCCCCATTCCGGCCATTCCGGCGGGGTCAGCGGCAGCGTGTCGTCGAGCATGGTGTTCAGCACATCGACGAAGGGAACCGCGGCGATCAGGCCGGCGAACTTTTCCGGTGCCATGTTGGCAACTGCGCCCATCAGCATGCCGCCGGCCGAGCCGCCCTCGGCGATGATGTTGGCGTAGGAGGTGAACTTCTCCTGATTCAGATAGTCAGCGGCGGCGATGAAGTCCTTGAAGGTGTTGGTCTTCTTCTCCATCTTGCCGTCTTCGTACCAGGCAAAGCCCTTGTCCTTGCCGCCACGGATATGGGCGATGGCATAGACGAAGCCGCGATCGGCAAGCGACAGGCAGTTGGTGTTGAAGCCGGCCGGAATGGTGATGCCGTAGGCGCCGTAGCCATAGAGCAGGCAGGGCGCGGAGCCGTCAAGCGGCGTATCCTTGCGATGGAGCAGGGTGACCGGCACCTCAACGCCGTCCCAGGCCGGGGCGAAGACGCGGCGGGTGACATAGTCGTCGGGATTGTGGCCGGAGGGCACTTCCTGCGTCTTCAGCAGCGTGCGCTCGCGCGTCACCATGTTGTAGTCGTAAAGCTGCGACGGCGTCGTCATCGAGGAATAGGAGAAGCGGATGACGTCGGTGTCGTATTCCGCGGCCCCCTGCAGCCCGAGCGAATAGGCCTCTTCGGCAAAGGCGATGGCATGCTCCTCGCCGGTGCGACGGTCGCGGATGATGATCTGCGGCAGCCCGTCCTTACGCTCCAGCCAGAGCAGGTGGCGGGCATAGGCCATGTGGCTGATGATCAAGGTTCCCGGCTTGTGCGGCACGACCTCGCGCCAGTTCGCCTTGCCCGGGTTTTCAACCGGCGCTTCCATGATCTTGAAATCCTTGGCGTCGCCGTCGTTGGTAAGGATGTAGAAGACGCCGCCGCCTTCCGTCATCGAATATTCGATGCCTTCCTCACGCTCGGCCACGAGCTTCGGCTCCGCCGTCAGATCCTTGGTGGAGAGCAGGCGGTATTCCGACGTTTCGTGGTCGTGGATGTCGATGTAGATGAAATCGTCGAGAAGCGAGCCGCCGACGCCCATGAAGAAGCCGGCATCCTTCTCCTCGTAGACCAGCCGGTCTTCCGCTTGCGGTGTCCCGATGATGTGGTGGAAGACCTTCGACGGACGGTGGTTCTCGTCGAGCGCGGAGTAGAAGAAGCTCTTGCCGTCAGGTGCCCACGCACCGCCGCCGCCGGTGTTCTCGATGACATCGGCCATGTCCTCGCCGGTCGCCAGATCGCGCACCTTCAGTGTGTAGAATTCCGAACCCTTGTCGTCATAACCCCAGATACCGCGGCTGTGGTCGGTCGAATGGTCGAGGCCCGCCAGCCGGAAATAGGCCTTGCCGGCGGCTTCCTTGTCGCCGTCGAGCAGGACGGCGCGGATCGTCTCGTCCTTGACGTCGCCGTTGCGGGGGATGCGGAAATAGCGCGGCTGTTCGCCACCGGTGACGAAGAACGTGCCGTACGCATAGTCGCCGTCCTTCATCGGCACGGAACTGTCGTCTTCCTTGATGCGGCCGCGCATCTCTGAGAACAGCGTCTTCTGCAGCGCCTTGGTGTCTTCCATCGCCGCGTTCATGTAGACGTTTTCGGCTTCCAGGTGCTGCCGGATCGCGGGATCGAGGATCGATGGATCCTTGAACATCGCCTGCCAGTTGTCGGCCCGCAGCCAGGCGTAGTCGTCGGTGCGGGTGATGCCGTGGCGCATATCGGAGATCGGCTTCTTGGCGGCAGCGGGCGGGTTCGGCAGGTTCTTGAAGACGGTCAAGGAAGGCTCCGGATACGGGGTGTCAGGTGGGCAAGAGATAGAGGCGCGGATGCCGCGGATCAAGCGCCGAAGACAGCGCTGCGACAAAACCGAAGGAATGCTCACGTTGCCTTGATGTCACCACATTGTTTAAGAAAGTCCGCTACGTCGCCCGGAATTTGCCCCCTGTTCGACCGTGAAAGCCCCGGTCGTCCACAGGCGATTCTGGAATGAGAATGCAAAGGAATCCCACCGTAATGCCAAAACGTCTCGTGTTGTTTCTGTCCGCATTTAGCCTTGCTTTTCCAGCTTTCGCCGTTGATCCCGCAATCAAGAAACAACTCGAAAAGCTCGATCCCGCGACCCGTCTCGAACAGAGCTGCGACACCGAGGCGATGAGCCGAATCAACAAGGACGATACCGGCTTCAAGCCCGATAAAGTTATTGCCTATACCTTCAAGGATCCCGTTCCCGGCGACGATAGGCTGGAGGCACCCGGCGCCGTCTTCCGCAGCAAGGGTGACTGGTATCACCTGTCCTACACCTGCATCACCGGTCCGCAGCACATGAATGTTCGCGAGCTTGACTATAAGATCGGCGAGAAGGTGCCGAAGGAGAAGTGGGAAAAATACTACCTCTATGATTGACACGAGTGCCAAGTAGGCTGCGTTTGCAGGCGCTGCCTTTCTGAAGCCTTAGTCCTCAGGCATCAGCTCTTTCGCTGAAAGCCGGCGGCGAATCGCAGGATCGCAAGCGGCATCAGACCACATGGCGCCGGCGCGCTGCGTGCGTTATGCAGCGCTTGAACAATGAACGGCTTCTCTTTGGTATGAATCGTATTTTTCTCGCTTCGGCGCTGCTGATCGCCTCAGTCTCGGTTGCCGCCACTGCCGCTCTGCCGCCGCAAGATGCGCCCATTGTCACCGCACCCCTCACGATGGCTCCCGGGCCAAAGCTGGTGGAGCCGCATCTGCGCATTGCCCGTTCCGGCATCAAGGGTCACGCGCGCGTGGCGCTGACGTTCGACGCCTGCATGGGCAAGGCGGACGACCGCATCCTCTCGGTGCTGGTCCGCGAGCGCATTCCCGCAACGATCTTCGTCACCGCACGCTGGCTGAAGCACAATCCGCAGGTGTTGCAGGTCTTCCTGCAGAATCCCGATCTGTTCGAACTCGAGAACCACGGGCAGAACCATATTCCGGCCGTGGACACGCCGGTCTCGATTTACGGCATTGCGTCCGCCGGCTCGCCCGAAGCAGTCCGCCAGGAAGTGCAGGGCGGCGCCGATGCGATGGTCGCGGCCGGCATTGCCTCGCCACATTGGTTCCGCGGTTCGACCGCCAAATACGACCTGTCGGCGATCGCCGAGATCCGTGAGATGGGATACCGCATCGCCGGCTATTCCGTGAACGGAGACGGCGGCTCGCTGCTCGGCGCTGCGGTCACAGAAAAGCGGATTGCGGCCGCCAAAGACGGCGACGTGGTGATTTCCCACATCAACCAGCCGACCCACGCCGCGGGTGAGGGCGTCGCCAAGGCGATCCTCGATCTGAAGGCCAAGGGCGTCGAATTCGTCCGCCTGCAGGACGTCGACGATACCGGCGACGACCAGACGACGCAGTGAGTTAGTTGAGAGCGGTCTCCCGGCGGTCCTCGCTGATGCTCGGACGCTCAACGAACGCCGGTGCGTCGCGATCGAGCGCGAAATCATCAAACCAGTCGCGGTATCCTCCGCCGATCATTGCGCCGATGACCTGCGTCGCGAGATAGGAGAACGTGATGCCGTTGCCGCCGTAGCCATAGGCGGCATAGACCTGCGGCATCAAGGGAACGGGACCAATTAGCGGCAGCCCGTCCGAAGTCTCCCCGAACGTGCCGCACCACGCCGTCGCGACACGGGTATCGGCCCTTGACCAGAGCCGTTTCATCTTTTCCCGGATCGTCATGATCTTTTCGGCAAGCTTGGCGTCGCGGATCGCGGGATCGACGGTGTCGTCATCTTCGCCGCCAGCGATGATCCGCCCGTCCGGTGTCGTGCGCATGTAGAGATAGGGGTGGCTGTCTTCCCAGATCAGCACCTGATCGCGCCACAGCATTGCGGGATCCTGCGGCATCGTTGCCAGCGCCCAGCTCGACGTCGTCCGATGCAGCTTCGGCATATCGATGCCCGGCATGGCGTAGCCGGTGGCGAGTACCGCCGTTTCTGCTTCGATAACGAACGAGCCGTCTGTCTCAGCGCTCACGCGCCCGCCCTCACTATGGAGTTTGGTGACCGAGGCACCGATGAGACGCGCGCCCTGCTTCACCGCAATGTCCAGCAGAGCCCAGGTCAGGAGCAGCGGATCGGCCTCCGCGGAGCCACGGGAGAGGATGCCCGCATCGCGATCGAGTTCGAACTCGGTAAAGAGATCGCAATGCTCCAGATAGCGGCTGGGCAGACCGGCTCGGCGACGAAGCTCGACCTCTCTCAGAAGATCACCCGCGCCCTCCTGGTTGCTGGTCAGGAACAGCGACTGCCGAGGCAGGAGGTTGCAGGCGATGCGGTTGGCAACGATCAGCTTCGAGAGACCAGCGACCGAGGCGGCACTCCGCCTGTAGATGCCGATGGCGCGCTCGAGGCCATAGAAATGCTCGAGTTCGCCGAGCGTTCGGTCGATCTCCCACTGCAGCATGGCTGTACTCGCCACCGTGCTGCCAAGACCGGGCGTCTCGCGATCGACGATGACCACGGAAAGTCCGCGTTCTGAGAGATGTTGGCCCATCAGCGCACCGGTAATCCCACCGCCGATGACCATAGCGTCGACCTTGAGATTATCCTGAAGTGGCTGGTAGGCGGGTTTTGTTCCGGCGCGGCTCCAAGGGGGGATGCCGCTCTTCAGCCGGTTCTGGCTGGACGCTGCGAGATCGATTTCTGCCATCTGACGCGTCTTACCTCAATTATTTCGGCAATTGCGGTTGCAGTCTCTCTTCGATGAAAAGTTCATCGACGATGGTCATGACAATCAGCGATAGTGGTAGCGCAAGCATAGCACCAACTGCGCCCCACATCCAAGTCCAGAACAGAATTGCCAGAAATACCACAAACGGATTGATTTCCAGGCGCTTGCCCATCACTGCCGGAAAGACCAGATTTTCCATGACGAGGTGGACGATGAAGAATGCTGCGGCTGGCATGAGGCCGACTACGAGGCCGTCGTGTGTAAGGATGCCTGCGATGGCGACGGCCAGCGTCATGGAGGCAATGCCGAGATAGGGAATGAAGCTCGAAAGAAAGGCAAAGAAGCCCCAGAGCACTGGCGCCGAAAGACCGCCAAGATAGGCGATCACCATCATCATGACGCCGAGGCACGCATAGACCAACGAAGCCGTGGCAAAGTAGAAGCCGAGGACCTGTTCGACGCCGTTGATCACCCGGATGGCGGCAAGCCGCTGCGAGCGCGTCCGGAAGACCATGATGATCGATCTGCGCAGGCTGACACGTCCCGCAAGGAAGAGCAGCAGCGCGGCGAAGAAGATCAACGCCTGGATAAGGGCAGGGGTCAGGTTGGCGCTGATGAGATGCAGCACGTTGCCGGTATTTTCCAGGAGCTTTTCGCTCGACATCGGCCCGCCCTGGAAGGTCTCCGGCGTGATGTGCAGCCACCGGATCCGTTCGAGATAGGGCATCAGCCGGTTGAACGTCTTCTCGACGAAGGCCGGGCCCTCATTGGCAAGGGTCGTCAGCGGTCCGGCAAGCGAATTGGCGACGAGGATGATCACCAGCGCGACGCCGGTCGACAGGATGACGGCGTTGGTAATGCGCGGGACGCCGAGTCTGCTGAGCTTTTCCGCCAGTAGCCCGAGAATCATTCCGACGACGACGGCAAGCGTCACCGGGACGAGAATGAGCGACATCATGTAAATGGCCGAAAGAGCAAGCACCGCAAAGATGCCGATGACCGCCCAGGCCATGGTGATATCAAGCCCGTCCTTTTCGACGCGGCGTGTCGGCGCCTGCGGCATCTCCTCCGCGTCCTGGCTCAATCTTTCGGCCCAGGCGCTGACAGGGCGCTCGCCCATTTTGATCTTGCTGGCCTGCTTGCGGATGCCGTTGGCAATTCCCATCGCTACAAAGTCCCCGGAAGCCCAGATGCTTCGCGACGGAAACGCTCAGGAACCCCTTCAAGTTCCTGAGGGGTCACGCAGAGAGCGTCAGGCCGATACCCCATGGGTCTCGCAGGAAGACGCTGCCATTGTGCTTTTCGCTCTTGATCTCGAGTTCGTCGAGCTTGGCGATGGCCTTGTCGAGCGAGGCCTTGTCATTGAAGCGAAGCGTGTAGTCCGAGAGGCCGGTCATGCCGTGCGCGCGGGTTCCTGCGCCGCGGCTGTTCCAGACGTTGGCGGCGATGTGGTGATGGTAGTCGCCGGTCGCGAAGAAGCTGGCGCCGGGACGCTGCGCCATCAGCTTCAGCCCGAGCACATCGCGGTAGAAGGTGTCTGCCTCCGGAATATTGCCGACCTGCAGGTGGATATGGCCGATGGCGGTGCCGTCGGCCATGCCGTTCCAGGCATCGTGAGGTGCGCTGTTGTAGAGCGACTGAAGATCGAGGCGAAGCGTCGCCATTTCCACCTGGCCGTCCTGATGGAACTTCCATTGCTCATGCGGACGGTCGGCATAGATCTCGATGCCGTTGCCTTCGGGATCGGAGAGATAGATGGCTTCGCTGACGAGGTGATCGGAAGCGCCGTCCAGAGCAACGTTGTTGTGTGCGGCGTGGCGCAGCCAGCGGGCCAATTCGGTGCGGCTGGGCATCAGGAAGGCTGTATGGAACAGCCCGGCGGCATTGCGTGGCGCGATACGGACATCCCTTCCCGTCGTCAGTGTCAGAAGCGGCGTGCTGCCGACGCCGAGCACCTCGCCGCTGGCGCTTTTCTCGATGACCTTCAGGCCAAGCATGGATTGGTAGAAACTGGAAACCAGCGGCAGGTCGGTGACGACGAGGTGCGACTGGTCGACATAGGCAGGGCGAGTGAGAGCGTAGGATGTTTCGGTGGTCATGCGTCTTTCTCCTGCCGTGGATGAGAGAGGCATACCGGCGGTGGCGGCGAAAGCGCCGCCTGTAGCGATGCCAAGGAATTTGCGCCGGTCCATGTGCCTCAGAGGTCCCCTTGGTTGCTGTACTTGATCCTTATATGGCGGATTCCGATTGTTCACAGAAGGTCAGTTTTTGGCGATTCAGCGTTCGACGATCGTTGACGACAATCTGCGCCGATCTTGATCTTGATCAAAGCGCCTTATTTATCTCCTGAGAGGATGTGGGCAGTTGGAAACGGCACCGCTGGAGGGCCTGAATGTATAAGAAAATCATAGTTCCGATCGAAATAGGCGCGTTGGACCGCGGCGAGAAGGCGTTCCGCAAAGCGTCGACGCTCCTGGATACGGGAGGTGAGATCATCTTGCTCAACGTCGTCGAGGACGTACCCACCTATGTCGCGATCGATCTGCCCGCTGAACTGATCCAGAATGCAATCGATGATGCCCAGGAGAGGCTCGGCATGCTGATCCGCACCTGCGGCATTCCGGCAATGATCGAGATTGGTCACGGCCGCCCGGCTCATAGCATCCTCGCTGCCGCGGAAGCGCATGGTGCGGATCTCATCATTATCGCTTCTCATACCCCCGACTTCAGCAACTACTTCATCGGCGCCACCGCCGACCGTGTCGTCAGGCATGCTAAATGCTCGGTGCTGGTCGATAGGCAGCGCTAAGAAGAAAAACGGCAAAGGACCGATGGAGGAACATCCATGACTGACATGCAGACCTATGAGAAGATCCTGCGCGATCGCCAGCGCGAGCTTGAATCGCGGTTGAGCCGCATCGACGTCGATCTCGGGCGCACCAAGGAGCAGGACAGCGACGATCGCGCGACCGAGAGCGAGAACGACGAAGTGCTCGAGGGGCTCGGCCAGGCCGGCCAGGAAGAGCTGCGGGCCATCAACGCCGCCCTCGACCGGGTCGCGAAGGGCACCTATGGCACCTGCGTGCGCTGCGGGGAGCCGATCTCCAAGGAGCGCCTTGGCGCTGTTCCTTATGCGCCCCTTTGCGAGGATTGCATGGGCTGATTTGTCTGTCGTGCTATCAGGGTGGCCGCTTTTCGCGGCGACCCTTTTGCTTTGCGCCCGTATATCTCCAAGCGCAAAAATCGGCGTCCAAAGCTCACGAAGATTTAATGGTTCGCCATCTCTGTTGTGTTGCCTGCACACCGTTTCGGTGCGACGATCGGGTGGAAAGGTGAGGGGTTCCCAGCATGACAGAGTTCAACGGCATCCGCTGGGCTTACGACAAGTACGAGCTAATCGCCGACGGCGTCGTCCACGGCGTGGGCTTAGCGTTTGCGCTCATCGGCGCGACCGTCCTGATCTTTTACGCCACCCTCTGGAGCTCCCACGGCGAACTCGCCGCGGCCTGGATTTACAGTGTCGGCCTGGTGCTGACGATCGGCATTTCCTTCTCCTATAACGCCTGGCCGGTTTCGCGGACGAAGTGGTATCTTCGCCGTCTCGATCATTCCTCGATCTTCATCCTGATCGCCGCCACCTACACCCCCTTCCTGGAGCGCGGTGCCGATAGTCCGCTTCTGTTCGGGATGCTGATCGGAATCTGGATGATCGCCGCGCTCGGCATCTTCCTGAAATGCGCCTTTCCCGGGCGCTTCGACAAGCTCGCCATCCTTCTCTATCTCGGAATGGGGTGGAGCGGCATCCTCGTGGCCGGGCCGGTGGCGGAGCGTATCCCCTACGTATCTATGCTCCTGATCCTCGTCGGCGGTGTCATCTATTCTCTCGGCGTCGTCTTTCACGTGTGGGAAAAGCTGCGCTTCCAGAACGCCATCTGGCACGGCTTCGTGGTGGCCGCGGCGGCCATTCACTATTCGGCGGTCCTCACCTGCTTCAGCATGGCAACCACGGGTCTCTGATTGTTGCGCCCAGGCGCGACAGCCAATGTCTGTGGTCCGGTGCAGCGTGATGCGCCGACCTGGGCGCGCGGACCGTCGTTCCTTCGCTCGATTTGACTGGTTTACAACGCTGAATGCGGGGCGTATGCCGCTTGCCGGAACCGAACTGAAACTGGACTTGATATGACCGACGCCGTTCTCGTGCGCGATGCCATCGAAGCCGATCTCCCGGCGATCCGCGATATTTACAATCACGCTGTCGAGCATACGACCGCGATCTGGAACGAGACGCTGGTTGATCTCGACAACCGCATCGAATGGTTCAAGGCGCGCAAGGCGAAGGGCTTCCCCGTCATCGTTGCGGAAAAGGACGGCAAGGTCGCAGGCTATGCCTCCTATGGCGATTGGCGGGCTTTCGATGGCTACCGCTACACGGTCGAACACTCGGTCTACGTCGACAAGGATTGCCGCGGCGCGGGCATCGGCGAGTTGCTGATGCGGGCGCTGATCGCGCGCGCCGCCGACGCCAATATCCACGTGATGATTGCCGGCATCGAGGCGGCGAACGCAGCCTCCATCAAGCTGCACGAAAAGCTCGGCTTCCGCGTTGCCGGAACCTTTTCGGAAGTCGGCACCAAGTTCGGCCGCTGGCTCGACCTGATCTGCATGGAGCGTAGGGTTACGAAGTGAGCCTTATCGTCCTCACCGGCGCTTCGGGATCGGGCAAGACGGCGATCGCCAAGGCGATTGCCGCCCGGTTTGCCGGTGAGATCGATGTCCACCATTTCGACGATATCGGCGTTCCCCCGCTCTTCCAGATGACGGCGGAGTACGGCTCGCCGGCCGGTTGGCAGCGAGCCATGACCTTCAAATGGCTGGAGAGCCTTGCAGAGGCTCAGCGCGCCGGCCGCAATCAGCTGCTCGAAGGCCAGATGCGCCTTGCATTCCTGGAGGAGGCGGCAGCCGCAGCAGGCATTGCGTATTTGCCGCTGCTGGCCGATTGCGACGACGAAACACGAACGCATCGCCTGGCGATCGAGCGTCGGCAACCAGAGCTTGCCAACGCCGAAATGATGATCTGGGCATCCTTCCTCCGCCGCGAGGCCGTGGCGAAGAAATGCGCGATACTGGATACGTCCCGCTTGTCACTGGATGAAAGCGTCCGTGCGGTCGTCGAACGCTTCTAACCGGCCTTCGCGCCGGAACGTTATTTCCCGGGCTCGAACACCATCGCGTGACCGTTGATGCAGTAGCGCAGGCCGGTCGGCGGCGGGCCGTCGGGAAAGACGTGGCCCAGATGTGCATCGCACGTGCCGCAGCGGATTTCCGTGCGGACCATGCCGTAGGTCGTATCACGGAGTTCAGTCACCGCGTCGGGCGAGACCGCTTCGAAATAGCTCGGCCAGCCGCAGCCGGCATCAAACTTCGTATCCGAGCGAAACAGCGGCGAATTGCAGCCGACGCAGCGATAGAGCCCGGTCTCGAAGGAATCCCAATAGGGGCCGGTGAAGGCACGCTCGGTGCCATGCTGCCGGGTGATCCGGTATTGCTCGGGCGTCAGCTGTTCCTTCCATTCCGCATCGGTCTTGTGAACTTTGGCGATTGACGTATCGGCCATGGCTTGTTCCTTTCGCGCCGGGGGGTACGGCATTGATTTTCGACAGCAATGTGGTGCGGGAAGCTGGTTGGATCAAGAGATGTCTGTCACGGCGACTAAGCTCCGGGATGGCAGAAACTGCAGTGCCGATTGCATTTTTATGGGGACGGTGAAGGTCGGCACGCCCGGAGTACCTGGTTGCCGATGTTCAATGGGCGCCGGCGCAGACGTGGCCGTTCTCTGTGAGTATCCTGCACCCAACCGCCGATTGCGAACGGAGAAGGCTTGAGGCGGGGCTTTTCTTCTCTTACACCTGACGATGCTTCCGGCGTTCGCCGGCCTTATGCAGCGTTGCGAGCAGAGGAGAGAACATGGCCGGTGTCACGGCTTTGACATTTGCGGCTTTGTGTCTGCCACTGCTCGGTGCCGTTGTTGCTCCCTTTCTCGTTCGCGCCGTTGGCGCAAAGGCCGCCTGGCTACTGGCGCTTGCGCCGCTGCTGGCCTTTGCGCACTTCGCCAGCCTGCTACCGGTAATATCCGGCGGCGAGGTAATTGCCGGCGGCTATGCCTGGGTGCCGAGCTTTGATCTCCGCTTCGCCTGGCTGCTCGACGGTCTTTCGCTGACCTTCGCACTGCTGATTACCGGGATCGGCACGCTGATCGTGCTTTATTCCGGCGGATACTTGAAGGGTCACCTGGATCAGGGGCGTTTCTTCTCGTTCATCTTCCTGTTCATGGGGGCGATGCTCGGCCTCGTCGTGTCAGACAGTCTGCTGATGCTCTTCGTTTTCTGGGAACTGACGTCGATCACGTCCTTCCTGCTGATCGGATTTGATCATGAGCGCTCGGCAGCCCGTCGCGCCGCCTTGCAGGCGCTCGTCGTCACCGGCGGCGGCGGCCTTCTACTGCTGGCGGGTCTGCTGCTGATCTGGAGCACGACAAACGCCACGCAACTGTCGGCGCTGCTGCAGTCAGGCGATCTGCTGCGCGCCAATCCATATTATCTGGCGATCCTGATTCTCGTTCTCGGTGGCGCGTTCACCAAGTCGGCGCAGTTTCCGTTTCATTTCTGGCTGCCGAACGCGATGGAGGCGCCGACGCCGGTTTCCGCTTACCTGCACTCGGCGACGATGGTGAAGGCGGGCGTCTATCTCCTGATGAGGCTCAATCCTGTCATGGGCGGGACATCGGCATGGGAGACCTTGCTGCCGCTCTTTGGTGGCGTGACGTTGATCGTCGGTACGCTGCTTGCGATCCGCCAGACCGACCTCAAGCTGCAACTCGCCTATACCACCGTTTCTTCGCTTGGCCTTCTCGTGCTGCTGACCGGCTTCGGTTCGCCCTATGCGATCGAGGCCGCGGCGCTCTATCTCGTGGCGCATTCGCTCTTCAAGGGAGCGCTGTTCATGGTGGCTGGCATTATCGACCATGAGACCGGCGTGCGCGACATCACCCGGCTGGGCGGCCTGAGGAAGGCGATGCCGCTGACCTTTGCTGCCGCCCTTGCCGCGGCAATCTCCATGGGCGGTTTGCCACCATTCTTTGGCTTTCTCGCCAAGGAGGAAATCTATGCCGCGCTGGCGCATGGGGATCCACGATCGATCATCTTTAGCCTGGTTGCAGTAGCAGGCAATGCGCTGATGTTCGCGGTCGGCTTCGCGGTGGCGCTGAAGCCGTTTCTCGGGCCAGTCCTCGCAACGCCCAAGCACCCGCATGAGGCACCACCATTGCTATGGGCCGGTCCCGTCGTGCTGGCGCTATTGGGCCTGATCGGTGCGGTGTTCTCTGCGGTTGCTCACCACTACATCTCGTCTCCGGCGGCGTCCGCTATCCGAGGCTCGTCGAGCGTGATCGAGATTTCATTGATCCCGCACGTCGGCGTGCCGCTGCTTCTGTCTGCGCTTACGATCGTACTCGGCATTCTTGTCTATTGGAGAATCGATAAAGCGCGTCTGAGCATGGCAGTGGTACTGCGTAAGCTTGGTCCGGGACCGGATTGTGGTTTCGATTACCTTCTCGCCGGTCTCATCCGGTTGTCAGTCCGCGTGACGCGTTTCATCCAACCGGGACGACTTGAACTCTACATCACCTGCACCTTCCTCTGCGTCGCCGCGATCCTGCTCGTTCCGCTCTGGCTCTACGGCGAAATGCCGGCGCTCCCTGTCTGGCCGCGGCAGGTCCAGATCCACGAATGGGCCATCTTCCTGCTTGCCGTTCTTGGCCTGTTGAGCATTGTCATTGCGCGCGACCGGCTGACGGCGATCGTCTCGCTCGGCATCCAGGGCTTTTCCGTCGCCATCATATTCCTGCTCTTCGGTGCGCCCGACCTTTCTTTCACGCAGTTCATGGTGGAGACCCTGTCGGTCGTCATCCTGGCGCTGGTCATGACCCGCCTTCAACTGTCGCCGACCGACCGGCGGCCACTCGGCCAGAAGATATTCGACGGCAGCATCGCGATCGCCTGCGGCTGCGGCGTCGCGCTGCTTCTGATGAAAGCTACGCAGGCGCCATTCAACAACGCACTGACGGAGTTCTTCAACACCTACTCGAAGACGATCGCGCACGGCGCCAACGTTGTGAACGTCATCATCGTTGACTTCCGCGGTACCGATACGCTGGGCGAGATCGCGGTCGTCGCCATCACCGGCCTTGCGATCCTCGCCCTCATTCGCATCCGCGCGCAGACCGAGCGAAAGCTTGCGGAAAACGATCCGGATGCGCCTGAGGATCTCGGAGTCGAGCGCCCATGAATACGCTGATCTTCCGCACGATCGCCCCCGTGCTGACGGCACTGATGCTGCTCTTTTCCGTCTTCGTCCTGCTGCGCGGCCACAACGAGCCGGGTGGCGGTTTCATCGGCGGGCTGATCGCGGCCTCGGCGCTGGCGATCTTTGGTATTGCCCGCGGCGTCGGAGCTGTGCGCCGTGCCATCATCTTCCATCCGATGTCGATATCAGGCGCCGGACTGTTGATGTCGTGCTGCGCCGGACTGCTGTCGATCATCTTTGGCGTGCCGTTTATGACCGGGCTGTGGGTCTATCCTGAGATAGCAGGTGTCGAGGTGCCGCTCTCGACCGTCATGCTCTTCGACATCGGGGTCTACCTGGTGGTCGTCGGCGCCATCACGTCGATCGCGCTGGCGCTGGAAGAAAGGGAGGTCGAGTGATGGAACCGCTGTTTGCGATCCTCGTCGGCCTGTTCTTCGCCGCCGCGGTCTATCTGATGCTGTCGAAGTTCTCGATCCGCATTATGCTCGGCATCGCAGTCCTCGGCAACGCGGTGAACCTGTTGCTGTTTACGGCCGGACGGTTGACGCGCGAAGTGCCGCCGATCATCCCGTCAGATCTCGCTGGGCTCCCCGCCGGCGCCGCCAATCCGCTGCCGCAGGCGCTGATCCTGACGGCGATCGTCATCTCATTTTCCTTCCTCGCGTTCCTGCTGGTGCTGACCTATCGCGCCTATCAGGACATCGGTACCGACAACACCGACGAGATGCGTGTCGCCGAGCCCGTCGATCCGCCACTGCCGCCGATGGGGTACTAGATGGCGGCTCCGGCAAATACGATCACCGATCTTTCCGCTGCGATGGTGACGGCGCCCGTGCCGCTGGCAAACTGGCTCGTCATCGCACCTGTCGCGCTCTGCATTACGCTCGGCGCCGCGCTGCTGATGATGCGCAGTTCGATGCGGCTGCAGGCGCAGGTCGCCGTTCCCGGCCTTGCCGTTCTGGTCTTGCTGGATGCCGCGCTGTTGCTAAAGGTGGCCGCGCATGGCCCGTTGACCATGGTCATGGGGCGCTGGCTTCCGCCCTTCGGCATCGCCTTCACCGTCGATCTCTTCGGCGCGCTGATGGCTTTGACTGCAGCCATCGCGGCACTTGCCGGCGGCCTCTATGCACTGAAGGACGTAACCGAAAGCGGCCGGCGATACGGTTTCTTTCCCTTCCTGCTGCTTCTAATGGCAGGCGTTTCGGGGGCGTTCCTGACGGGCGACGTCTTCAACCTCTATGTCTGGTTCGAGGTGCTTCTCATTTCGTCCTTTGGCATGCTGATCCTCGGCTCGGAGCGCGGGCAGATCGATGGAGCGATGAAATATGCGGTGCTGAACCTGATCGGCACGACCCTGTTCCTGATCTCGGTCGGCATCGTCTACGCCGTCTTCGGTACGCTCAACATGGCCAATATTGCAGGCAAGGTGGAAAATGTCCGCGATACCGCGCCGCTGATGACCCTGTCGGCTCTCGTGCTGCTCGCCTTCGCCATGAAGGCGGCTGCCTTTCCCGTCAATTTCTGGCTGCCGGCCTCCTATCATACGCCGCGCATCGTTGTGTCGGCGCTGTTTGCCGGTTTGCTGACCAAGGTCGGCGTCTACGCTCTGATCCGCATCATGGTGATGCTACTGCCGGTCGAGCGCGAGCAATTGAGCCTGGTGATCGCCGCTGCGGGGGCTGCGACCATCATCGTCGGCGCGCTCGGCGCGTTGGCGCAGGACGATATCCGCAAACTGCTCGGCTACGTCGTGATATCGGGCATCGGCAACATGCTGGTCGGCATTGCACTCGGCACGCCAGGCGGCCTCTCGGGCGCGATCGTCTATGCCCTGCATTCCATGGTGCTGATGACGGCGCTCTATCTCCTGGCCGGACAGGCGGCTGCCGTTGCCGGCAGTTTCTCGCTAGCCGGGCTCGGCGGCCTCTATCGTAGGAGCAGCGGCTTTGCCGCGATCTCCTTCATTCTCTTCGTCGCCGCCTGCGGATTGCCGCCCTTTTCCGGCTTCTGGCCGAAGGTGATCCTGGTGAGGGCATCGATCGACGTCGGCGCCTGGTGGCTGGCTGCCGCGATCCTGATCGGCGGCTTCTTGCTGACCGTCGTCTTCGGGCGCGTCTTCCTGCTTGCCTATTGGCGGCCGGTGGCGGCACCACAGACGGCAGCCTCCATTGGCTGGCAGGCGGGATTGCCGCTGTTCATCCTGACAGCTCTTGTCGTCGGTTTCGGCATTCTCCCAGAACAATTACTGGAGATGGCACAGGCTGCAGCGACCGGCCTCATCGATCCGACATCTTATCTGCAGTCGGTCTTCCCGGATGGAGGGATGCCATGATCGCCTTGCTGCTGAACGTCCTGCTCGCCGTCGCCTGGGCCACCGTTACCGGTAGCGCGTCGGCACACAACCTCGCCTTCGGCTTTGCGATCGGCGCCCTGTGCTTATCCATTGTGCGCGAACCCTATGGCAGCAGGGGATATCTTCGCCGGTCATGGGCAATCCTGCATCTCGCCCTGCTGTTTCTGAAGGAATTGGCGATTTCCGCCTGGCGGGTCGCCGTCACGGTGCTGACGCCCAACATGCGGCTGCAACCCGGCATATTCGCCTTTCCCCTGACCGTCGACCGCGATTTCGAGATCACCCTTCTCGCCAACATGATCACCCTGACGCCGGGTACGCTGTCGGTCGATGTTTCCGATGACCGCAAGACGCTTTACGTGCACGCGCTGGATTGCGCCGATCCCGAGGCGACCAAACGCGATATCACCGAAGGTTTCGAGCGCCGGATCATGGAGGCATTTCGATGATCGCGCCGCTTGCCATCATTTCCACGGCCGCCGCGGTTGCTCTCGTGATCCTCGGCGTTGCCTTTCTTCTAGCAGGCTGGCGGGTCGTCGCAGGGCCGACGCTGCCCGACAGGATCCTGGCGCTCGATACGCTATCAGGCACGGCGATCGGCTTCATTGCCGTGCTGGCGGTTAAAACAGGCTTCAGTCTCTACATCGACATTGCCATTGCGCTGGGCCTGGTCGGCTTCCTGGCGACTGTCGCCTTCGCGCGTTTCGTGATGTCACGCGCCACTGTTGCGGAACGGCGCAGCGAAAAACCGGGGGGTGCCTCGAAAAAGCCCAAAGTGGCGGCCAAACGCAGCGGTAAGAATGGCAGGAAGGGCAAGAAATGATGGACTACGCGGCAGCGCTCGTCGTCGCTTTCCTTTTGTTGGCCGGCTCGCTGTTTGCGCTCGTCGCCGCTCTCGGCGTGGTGCGGTTGCCGGATCTCTACACGCGGATGCACGCCGCTTCCAAGGCGGGGACGGTGGGTTCGGGCATGCTGCTCTTTGCCGCTGGAGTCGCATCGGGCGAGGTCGCAGTCTTTGCGCGCGCAGTTGCTGGTTTCGTCTTTTTCCTGCTGACGGCACCGGTTGCGGCGCACCTCCTTGCCAAGGCCGCGCATCAGACAGGATACCACCTCGGCTCTCAATCCGTGCGCGACGACCTCGCCAAAAGATGAGAGCGCTTCCGATTCAGTATTTTAAGTTGATTTTTGCACCCATTTGCAGATTTCTTAATGGTTAATGTTTGGGTTCACGATGAACAATTCTTGCGAAGAGGCATTTTTCGGTAGATATATATGAAATAATAATTGGCGTTTTCGCAAAACGGTGATATTTGATGATCTAAGTAGAGTTCTGATATTGAATTAGAATCACGTTGCTTATTTCCTCGTTGGCTTTGCATTTCAGTGTTTAATTGAGGAAGTCGACTGCGTGATAGCGTACTAGTTTGAAATCAGGCAGTATAAGAACGGGTTTCGGCCTCAGGAATCTAGGGGTGGATTTCAGTTTTTCGAAACAGGTAGCCGTAGCCTGAGTTTTTTGCTGTTGCTCTACGATAACGGTCTTGTCTTAAGGGGTCGAGACCTTTGGAGCATTGAAACAGGAGAAACGTAATATGACGGATACTGCAGCCGGTAGCGGGCCGGAATTGCTGGTGGAGCTTACCGCAGATATTGTCGCCGCCTATGTCAGCAACCACGTTGTGCCAGTTGGTGATCTCGCCAACCTGATCTCGGACGTGCATTCGGCACTCAGCAACACGTCGACGCCGCAGACTGCAACAGCGGTCGTCGAGAAGCAGAAGCCGGCTGTGTCGGTGCGCAAATCCGTCCAGGATGAGCAGATTACCTGCCTGGAATGCGGTGGCAACTTCAAGTCGCTGAAGCGTCATTTGATGACCCATCACAGCCTTTCGCCGGAAGAATACCGCGAGAAATGGGAACTCCCTGTCGACTACCCGATGGTAGCGCCGGCCTACGCTGAAGCGCGTTCGCGCCTCGCAAAGGAAATGGGGCTCGGCCAGCGTCGCAAGCGCGGACGCGTCTGATTGTTGCCAAGGATTTGACCTGTAGAGCCGGGCGGAAGCCCGGCTTTTGTGTTTCTGGGGGTGAATGCATGTGGAAGATAATCCTATTTATTTCCGGCCGTTAGAGAAATTGACAGGCCGAGCGGGCGGGTTTGCTTTGCCCCGCTGCGCGCTCCTATCTCAGGCGCGCCGCGTCACTTCGGGAGGAAGCCTTCATCGAACAGCACGGCGCAATCGGCCATGTCGTGGCTGAGCTGGACGGCGGACGGCAGTCGCTGCGGATCAACCGGGAGGAACCGCCACTTCAAGCCTTGCGCGACTGAAGGAGAAGAGTGGCGGACCGTTCCTTCCGGAGGATGCGCTTGCGGCCGGGGAAAGGCTGCTTGCCGATGTCACGCGCGGCCAGCTGCGGCCCGGTCACCGCCTCTTGGGAGCCGGAGACCGTGGAGCGTGAGCGCCAGTGGCCGGTGCGTTCCGCCAAGCTGATGTTGCGTACGGCGCTGCTCGAAAAAGGGCTCGCGCGACATGCAAAGGTAAATACAGCAATCGAGGACTGGAAAACTTGGGGCAAACATCGGGATTCGGTCTACCTGAGATGTCGCTGCGAATGCATCGCGCGAAGGAGCGCCGCCTAAACCCGCCTAGGCCACAGCGCGCACACGCGCTTCCTCGCGGATGCGGTTGACCATCGAGCGCAGACCGTTGGCGCGCTGCGACGACAGGTGCTCGACAAGGCCGATCTTCGAAAATACGTCGAAGGCGTCGAGCCCGGCGATCTCGGATGCCGTCTTGCCGGAATAGGTTGCGAGCACGATCGCCACGAGTCCGCGGACGATATGCGCGTCGGAATCGCCTTGGAAGGTCATGACGGGATTGTCCGGATCCCCCTCGGTGTGCGTGACGAGCCAGACCTGGCTGGCGCAGCCCATCACCTTGTTGGCCGACGTCTTCTTGTCGTCGGGAAGGTCCGGAAGCGCCTTTCCGAGCTCGATCACATAGCGATAGCGATCTTCCCAGTCGTCGAGGAAGGAAAAATCATCGAGGATCTGCGCCAGGGACGTCATGTATTGTGGCCTTTCGTTCTCATGATTTCATATAGGTGAAACGCGGCCAGATTTGAACCACTAAAAAAGAAACGCCGCGAAGGATGGGCATCCACGCGGCGCAGCAGAAGCTGAAAATAAACAGGGCAGGCACGTCAGGCACGGGACTTTCCGCGTCATGCGGACGCCGGTGCAAGCTTGGTTGCGGGATATCCCGCGGAACTCTCAGGTGGCGGGGCGGGGCGTCGGCAGCGGAATGGTGCCCGTCGTCACGGTGTCGGAGATGGCATCGTCGCCGTCGTCAACCGGTGGGCGATAGGGCATCGGCTGGTTCAGCGCTGCCGTCCGGTCCTGCACCTGCGTTTCCGCATGGGACGGCGCAAGGGCTGCGACAGGAGCGACCGGCGCATTCTCTGCGCCAACAGGCTTGGCCGCCTTGTCGTCGCCGAAGCGGCTGTCCAGGAGTTCGTAGGCGACACGGGCGCCTTCGCGGGCCCGGTGGCCGAGCGCGGCCATGGTCTCGGCACCCTTGACGCAGACCTCCGGCTTCTCGCCGCACATGCCGGTCACATAGTCATAGGCGCCTGTCGCCGCGACAAAGGCGTCGGAAAACTGCAATTTCGGTTGCGAACTGGTCGGGCCTTCGCCGCTGAAGAACGACAAGAGCACGAGCACAAGCCCGAACCAGAATGATCCTTTGATCAGAAACCACATCGTCGTTGCCCATCCTGTTTTCCCGTTCGGTCTTGCTGCCGAATCGGTCCGGTCTTCCGGTGTGCTTCGACCTTAGAGCAGAGTTGCGAATGCCAGTTTTCGAAACTCGTCGGCATTTGCGGCAAATTTAGCTCGAATTTTAATGAACGGAATTTGCACCACATTTCAGTCAAATTGTAATGACCGTCGTTAAGCATGTGACGGGCCACCTCCTGTAATTGCAGGCGAACCTCGCGGCGAAGCTGCCACAAAAGTTAACAGCTTCCCGAAATGTAAGCGAAATCCGTCGCTTACCGCCCGTTAACCGTAAAAACCAAAGCCGCTTCCAGATGCCCAAAAACGGGACATTTCGCTCTTTTGGGGTGTGGAGGCGGCTTTTCCCTTATCCTTTCTTTAAGCGCCGAAGGCCTATTGTCCGCCTTGGTAAAGAGCCTTTTCGGGCGGGTATTGCGTGCGTGTAATGAGTAAGATCGCAGAGCGGGCGGCAGCCCTCGTGGACCGGGCAGTGGAAAGCTGGCTCTCCCGGACCGGAGGGGGTACAGTCGTGCGCCAGCGCGAACTGATGATCCTGCGCCGGCTGGCGCTGCTGTCGTCGGCGGCTCTCGTTGCAGCCCCCATTGGGCTCTCCTTAGTCACCAGCCCCGCCATCGCGCTGCCTGTGGGTGTCGCGACTGTTTGCGCGGCCTTCCTGTTCTCTGCGGTGGGCAGCATTGCCCTGTCGCGCCAGAGCACGGCAACGGCGGCGGTTGCCACGCCTGTTGCCGAAGACTTCTTCATGGAAGCTACCGCCGGCCTCGCCTTCTTCCTCGACCCGCAGGGCAACGTCACCGCAGTCGGCGGTCGCGACAAGCGCGAGTATCTCGCCTGGATGCGCGATCCGATCGGCAAGGGGTTTGTCGATCAGATACACGTCTCCGACCGCATTCTTTTCCTGCAGGCGCTGGATCAGCTTCGCCAGGGCGATGCGACGGCCGCCGTCGACCTGCGGCTGGAACGCCCTTCGGTCTCCCGCGACAACAGGCAGTTTGCCTACCTGCGCATGGACATGACAGCGCGGCGGGACGGCGACGGCGGGCTCCTCAGCGTAATTGCCCAGCTGCGCGATGTCTCGTTGGAGCAGCAGTTACGGCAGGAGGCGCAGAGCCGTGCCGCCGACGCCCGCTCGGCCAACGACGCAAAGTCGCGGTTCCTCGCTGCCGTCAGCCACGAACTGCGCACGCCACTCAATGCGATCCTCGGCTTCTCCGACATCCTGCTCGGTGAGTATTTCGGTAAGTTCGAGAATGAACGTCAGCGGGAATATGTCGGCCTTGTCAGAGAGTCCGGCGCGCACCTGCTCTCGGTCGTCAACACCATGCTCGACATGAGCAAGATCGAAGCCGGGCGCTACGAGCTCTGCCTCGAACCCTTCGACATCGCCGCCGTCGTCCGCTCCTGCGAGGCGATGCTGGCGCTGCAGGCGAAAACCAAGGGTGTGACGCTGACGAGCCGCATTCAGCGCGGTCTCGACGAGGTCGTTGCGGATCAGCGCGCAATCCAGCAGATCCTTATCAATCTAATCGGCAATGCCGTGAAGTTCACGGATGCGGGCGGCGCGATCTCGATCGATGCTTCGATGCGCGACGGCGTTCTGAACCTGTGCGTCGGCGATACCGGCATCGGCATTCCGGCCGACAAGCTGGAAATGCTCGGCCAACCTTTTGTCCAGATCCAGAACGACTATAGCCGCCGGTTCGAAGGCACGGGTCTTGGTCTGTCGTTGGTGAAGGGCCTGGTGGCGCTGCATGGCGGCGACTTCGCAATCGCCAGCACGCCGGGCACCGGCACGATCATTACGATTTCCATTGCAGCGGATGGCTCTGGCATTCCGGCTGCGGGTACTGCCCGCAACGATCTTGTCGAGTTCCCGCCGCGACTGAAGGCAGCGCCGGAGTTCGTCGGCGTTTTGGAAGAGGGGCTTTTCGATGGCCGCGAGCAAGCGAAAATCGCCTAAGGGAAGGAGGGGCCGGCAGAAGAGGCCGGGCCTGCTTCTCACCGGCGCATCCATCGTCGGGGGATTGGGGCTGCAAGGCGCAAGCGCGCTCGGCGGCGTGATTGGCCGCAACCCGTCGGTTGCCGGCGGCACCGCAGCTTTCCTGGTCATTTTCAGCTTCGTTGCCGCAAACGCGCTCTGGTATCAGCCGGGTACGCATCCGCACCCGTTCTTGCGCACGCGCGACGCGCTTTTCCCGTACGTACTGGGCGGCCGCCCGGCCACCGAGGAGCACAGCGGCAACGTCACGACCTTCAAAATCGAACGGCAGGACGAGGCCGACGCCACGCAAACGAATGCGACGCCACCGGCCGCACCCGGTGGTCAGCGGCCGAGCCAGATTGTCATGGACATCCAGACCGAGCTGGTACGGCGCGGCCTCTATAACGGCACGCCGGATGGCGTGATCGGTCCGCGCACCAGTGCGGCGATCCTCTTCTTCGAAGAGACGGTGGGCATGCCGCAGGCGGGCGAGGCGACGCCCGATGTGCTGGCAGCGCTCAGGGCGGACTCAATCGGCCCCTCGGCCGTACCGCTGGAAAAACCGCCCGAGGACGTGACCTCGAAGGCATCCGCCGAGGATCCGGTCGCGGCCGCCATCCGCAGCGCCGAAAAGACCGTCAAGACCGCGCCGACACCGGTAAAGAAAGCCGCACCGTCCGCGGAGTTGTCGACCGTCGATCTCGTCCTGAAGATCCAGAAGGGTCTCAGCAACATGGCCTACGCCAACGTCGGGGTCGACGGCGTGCCGGGCGAACAGACCCGCACCGCCATCCGTCATTTCCAGAAGCACTACAACCTTCCCGAGAACGGCGAGCCCAGCGAGGCTGTTCTGAAGAAGCTCAAGGAAATCGGCGCGCTCTAGAGGTTGCCGCAATGGAGACACAATTATAACGCGAATATCGGGCAGTGAACAATGTCAGTCGCCCAAGGTCGCGACCCAGGGAGTTTGGCAGTCCTTCTACCAAGAAAGGCGATGGGATGGATCTTCCTATAGATTCACCGGGCAGCCGTAACATTGCCTCCGCCCGTTTGTCTGCTATAGCTCGCCGATGAGATTACGCACCGATATTTTCGTCTCAGCCCTTCTGCGTCGGGTTTTCGCCAAGGGTGACTTTGCCGCCGTTGAGGCGAAAGGCGCCGACGAGGCGGGCGCCGTTTTCATCCGCCAGCATTTCCGCGATGGTCTGGAGACGCTCTACGGCCCTGCGCCGCAAAGCCTCTTCGACGGCGAGACGAGCGGCGAGCGCCTGTTCGAGCGGCGTCTGACGCGGGAAGAGCCCGTCAGGGTCAGGGAACTGCTTGAGCGTGAACGGAAGTTTGACCCTGACCTCTGGATTGTCGAGCTGGAAGCCGATGATCTCGGCGGTATCGTTCCGCTTGCCAATGAGCGCGAGAACCCGCTGTAGGTAGGATCAGCGTGTGCGCCCGATGATGCGCCGGTCTCGCGCGGGCGGGACCTCGTGGGCAGAGTGAACTGTCTCTGTTTCCTTAGGCAGATACGTATAATTGTCCGCGCGGCGCCAGGCTTCGACGCGGGCATTGCACTCTTCCGGATCGAGCCCATCCAACACCATCCATGCGCGCGTAACGCCGTGCTGCGGTTCCGCGAGGTGAGGATAGAGCTTTTCGAGCACGAAGACGGCGTCGAGGAAATCCATGCCTAGACTGATCAGAGTGGTCGCTAGCTGCTGCCCGGAGATATCGAGCATGATCCGCTCGGCAAGCCAGCGGCTTGCGGTAAGCCCCTCGGCAAGCGTCTTCGCAAAGAGCGCGGCCTCGCGGTTGCGGGCGAAGCGAACGAGCAGGGCGGCCTGGATCGGCGACAGGTTGCGCAGCCCAAGGCGATCGTCTTCTGGACGGCTGACATGCCGTGCCAGTTCCCGGATCCTGTTGCGCATTTCCTCTTCGTTGGTGCGGCGTGCGGCAGCTTCGACCTCCTCGAGGGAAGTGGAAGCTGGTGGTTCGGGCGATACCGTATTGGGCGCCTCGACCTCGACCGGTGCCGCCAGCCGCTGTTCGGCCTGACGCAGACCGACCAGAGCGTCGATGACCCGCGGCGAGAGGGCGTTCCGGCTGACGATCGCCTTCATGTGCGCGCTACCCTGCGTGCGCGCGATCGTGATCAGGGTTTCGTCGTCGATCGCCGGCGAAGAAGTGAGGAAGGGGGCCGCAATGTCGATCGGCTGGCATCCGACGAAGAGCGCCACCGCCGCCGGAATCTGCGCGCATTGGGAAAGGGCAGCGACAGCCTGCCGCCGCGCTTCATCGGAAGATGCCTGGAACAACGGCGTGAAGAGTTCAGCGAATTGGCGCAGCTCGGAGCGGGTCGGCGGTTGCAATCCCTCGAAGCTGCTGACAGTCGCCATGAGAACCACGTCCTTCTTCCGGCTGGCGGATGGGGCCTCTAGGTCTCGGAACCGGTCACGCACAAGAACACACCCTGGAAACGCAAAAAAGGGATGCCGCAGGACTGGACGCGGAAGGACGCCCCTTACCCCACATAGGTTATGAACAAATCCTACATGGGCAGGGTTAATGCTTGCTAAAGACTTTATTCAATTTGTGCCGAAAGGACCCACGGCCCGACGACCGCGGAATTGCGTCCAAGACTAAAGCCCTTTGTGTCCGCGCAATGCCGCCAAAAGCCTTTCGGCGTTATTGTTTCCAGATTGGTAGAGGTCGAGGGCCGCAGAGGCTGCCAGTTGCGCCTTGGGGCTCTTGATGTCGATCCGCTTTTCCGCACACCAGGCGTCGAGCGCATGGCGAAGCACGTCAAGGTCCTCGGGGGAGAATGTCGAACCGATAAACAAAGACATTTCAGCCCCTCCCTTATCCGCGGTGAACGGAACGGCGCCAGCCGGCCGACCTCTAACCCTAGTCAGTTATACAACCATACCGGTATTGCTAAAGACCGCAATTGATATTTTTGTGACAGGAATCTATCACATCGGGGTCCAATTGGCCTCGCCGGCACAACCTCCATTAAGTATATGAATTAATACTAATATCATTGCGACGTTGTGGACTGAATCTTCTTGTGAGACGTTTGAAACCAAAAGACGATGCCGCGCGTTAATAAGGTGTCGTAGAAGAAGCTAATGTTCACGCATGAAATTAACGATCTGTTAACCGTCATATGTCTCAATTCGGATATGAACACGGCGGTCGAGTGCTTCGGTCGTCCGGTTTCACATCACGGTATTTCGAACAGGTGCCGTGAGAAAGGCGCGGATGCCTCGGAGCCCGGTATCAGGCTCTAAAGGACGCGCTGGCTCGCACAGGCGGGCAGGGTGAGATTGCGCAGTTCATCCGTCTCGGGCCGTGCATGGAGACGAGAATGGCAATAGTCGTCGCATTGGCGGACCGTCTATGTCAGACGCGAAGCCGCAAAGGCAAGAAACCAGTCGAGGCGCAGATCCTGCTTTTCACCGGCGTGCGTTACGAGCGCCTGACGGAAAGCGCAAAGCGTTCCTCCGGGCATCGCGTTTCGCGAGCCAAGAAATAGATAGAGTGATTCAATTCGAGGAGCCGGCATACTCGTCACAGCCGGCCTCCGCTAGGAAGTTTCGTGCGGCCGCATCAAAGCTTGCCTGGGGCGCCAATGTCCTCAGCACCGCATAGCCCTGCGATCGTGTGCTTTCCACGAGAATGGTCTTCTGCAGATCCGGCGGCAAAGCCTTGCGAAGTTCCGTCAGCTGGATCGGCGTTCCAATCAGAATATCCAGCGCACCGCCGACGGACGTCCTGTCATTCATGCTGAAGACCTCGTTCGAGGCCTCGTCGTACAGCGCGGTCGACCAGAACGGCACATTGCCCTTTGCAGTCAGGCGGACCGGATTTTCCTCGATGTCGAACGCGCAGACCGCGGTGCGAACAAAAGGATCGTCGTTGGAAAGCCCTGCCGCGTCATCGGTGGCCCCAAGCAGGTAGAACTTGTCAAGATCGCCCTCCGACGCGACACGCGTCGCGGCATCCCTGCCGGTAAAGTGCGGCAGCGACAGGATGATCACGAGATGCAGCAGCGCCGCCCCGAAAAGTCCCGCAAGGATGGCAAAGAGGATCCTAAGCATTGCCGCATCCGGTTTTCTGCAGCTTCGGCATCGCAAGGTCGATAACGCCGGAGCTGCCTGCCGTCGGGGTATCGAACAGGGTCAGAACGAGCTGGAAGGTACCGGCTGCCGGCAGCGCCAGCCAGTTTCCCGGCCGCGCCTGCGCGGAAATGTCGATCGAGAAGCTGCTGTCGACCTGCCGCAGTACCGTCCAGGAATTCATCGCGCCGGGAAGCCCCGGCCGCAGCGAGGCCGGATTGCCGCTGTTGTCCGCGGTAAACAGCGTCCAGATGCGGGCAGGCGGCGTCTGTCCCGTGATGCGATAGTTGCAGGTGGCATTCAGCCGGTCGCCCGCATCATCGACCCTGGCGGTGAACATCAGGCCTTCGGCGTTTCCGTAGAGCAGGCGCCCGGCACGCGCCCTGTGCGATTTCGCATAAGGGTCGGCACTTTCCGTTTGCAGTTCGGGGAAGGCTTCCCAGGCGCCGAGCTTGATCGCGCCGAAGCCGGCCGTCGCATCCAGTGCGTAGAGCGAAATCATGATCCCGCCGCCAAAGGCGATAATCAGAGTCATCGCGATGAAGAGAGGAAACCGAAACACTATGCGCCCTTGAGAAACAAATCAGTTGAAAGGGTTACCACTGATTCTAGTTGGGCGGAATGGTGCAGGCGATTACGGGTAGCATATACCGGCCGGAACGGGCAACAGAATCTCTCCGCAGCTTTCTGCGACAAGCCCCTTCCGAGTGTCTGAATTCATACGCCGTGGGGCCAAGTCCGACCATGACTTGGCTTCGAGACAAGGACATAACCGCTTGCGGACATTCCAGCCGTTTTGGCGGCTCAAAGCGGTCATTTTTGCTTTTCGAAAGTAGTTTAGCTCGTTCCCTTATCCCTGAAGCTCGGCTGGATATTGAGATCGAGTTTTCGCAAGGGTCCTTAGCATTGGCAAACTCATAACCGTCAGCAATGTGGATCGGGCCAAAGGTTAGGCCGTCTCGTGCGCATTGCAGGCAGAACGCTTCTATGTCCTCAACGTCGAAAACCAACTTAACAATAGATTGGCCGCGTCGCTGCCCCCTTGCAGCGAGCATGATTATTCCGCCTCCATTGGGCGAAACTAGCTCCACAATGCGATCACCGGGCTCCCTGTTTGCCTTAAAGCCAAAAAACCTTTCGTAGAATCGAGCCGTTACCTCCACGTTGCTTGCGTAAACGATCAATCGGTTGTCCAGTCCAGCCAGAGCTGCTGGCAACCGGCAGCTCGAACATCGCCAGGATCATCGCGCGGACGCCAGCCCCAAACTTGGGCCCGTATCGATCTTCTACCGGTTTGCATGTCGGTGGCTCACCGAAAGAGTTGGAACTGACCGTCTCCAGCTTTTCATGGCGAGTCGTCGATTCGAAATCCAACCTTCATCACGACCTGATAGTGCGCTACTGCGCCATCCTTGATATGACCTCGGATTTGATCGACTTCGAACCATTCGAGATTTCGCATCGTCTTCGAGGCTCGCGCGATGGCGGTCTCGATCGCCTCGGTGACCGACACCTTCGAACTCCCGATGAGTTCTACCTTTTTATAAACGTGATCACTCATCCTATCCTCCTATTCGGTGCAGGCTATGGTTTGCTTCCCGGTATTTCTTGCCACCCTCGTGACCAAGGACGATCGGTCCCGGCGGATTTGCAACGAAGTCGAGATCATAACGTACGACTTCATTAGAGCGAGTCTTGGTAATATTCAGCGTTGCGAGGACCCGCCGAACGTCGGCCTGCACAGTGATCATGTGCGGCGTACGTCGATGGAATTCATGTGCCTCGGCATCGCGAAAGCCTTCGATCAGAACCCGCCCTCGTCATCCTTATGGCGATGATAATCGAAGAATACGCAGTCCGGCTCATTGCATGTGGCTGCTGCCTGGCTCATCGCCTGTCATGGCGCTGACCGCTGTGAAGCACCTTCGTCGGAATACGGGCACCGGCCGGTCCTTCGCGGGTGGATTAGCACAGCCCCGGTCTTCCGCTCGTGACAGAAGCGAACGCGTCCATCGTTTTAAGCTTCACCAACACAGACGGTAGCCCGATTCGGGCTACCCGTCGTCTTGAGCGGGCTCGACTAATTGCCCGGCTTGTTTTTGATCGCAGCATCGATCTGCCTCTTCACAGTCTCCAGGTTGAAGGAGGCCGGATCCTGCATCGGCGGATAGTCAACCGCCGTGAGAGCAAGTTTGGCGACTTCCTGCTGAACGCTGACGAATCGCCAGAACTCGCGCGCAAAGAAGTCATTCATGTAGCCTCCACCAAGGTCATTGAGGCTTTGCTCGCCAATTGACGGTGTCCGTTCGAAGGGATCCTGACGGATATTGACCATAGTGGGCATGTCCGTTGTTACCTTCGCACCGGGCCAACCCTGCGGCTGTTGAAAGAACTGAAACTTGAAGTTGTCGATGCGTACGGCACCCAGATGAGGGCCACCGAAGTAGAAAAATTCATGACGTGCGGACGGCGAATTGCCCTCCAACAGGTCCAGCTGGTTGTAGCCATCGAGGTGGTTCTTGTAGGTCCTGTCGCCCAGCTTCACGCCCTTGAGCAACTGCTCGGTGATGTTGGGATTACCAGCCGCCGCCACCAACGTGGGGAACCAATCCAGGGCCGAGAAAATACCGTTCTCGACCGTGCCCGCTTTAATTTTGCCGGGCCAGCGGATGATCGCGGGTGCGCGGAAGCCGCCCTCCATGACGGTGCCCTTGGTGCCCTTGAACGGGGTCATGCCACCGTCAGGCCAGGTAAATACTTCTGCTCCGTTATCGGTCGTGAAGACGACGATGGTGTTGTCGCTCTCGCCCGCGTCCTCCACGCATTTCAGGATGGCACCGACGCTGTCGTCCATTTGCGCCATGCCGGCTTCTTCGAGACCATAATTGGTCTGGCTGTTCATCAGACTCTGGTACTTAGGCGACAGGAACGTCCAGACGTGCATGCGCGTCGTGTTGTGCCAGACAAAAAACGGTTTGCCGTCAGTTTTGGCTTTGTCCATGAAGTCGCACGAAGCCTTGACCAGCACTTCGTCGAATGTGCCCATGTCGTACTTGGCCTTGGGCGTTATGTCATGCATGTTTGGCACGTTGGACATGTCGGCGAATGGTGCCAAGGGGCCTTCATCGACAATCTTCTGCTTGCCGATCTTGCCCCAGCGCGGCTGCTGTGTCGCGTCGTCCGTGTCCGTAGCAAAGCTATGCACCAAATTGCGCGGCCCGACTTTGTCACGGTAGGACTGCTCGTTCGGAAACGAATACCAGTAGGGGTCTGACATTGCATCGAGGTGGTAAAGGTACCCGAAAAACTCATCGAAGCCATGCAGTGTCGGCAGAAACTTGTTCAGATCGCCAAGATGGTTCTTGCCGAACTGGCCGGTGGCATATCCCTCGGTCTTCAAGACGGCGGCGATGGTTGCGGCCTTGTCCGGCATACCCACATCTGCCCCCGCCTGACCGACAGTCGTCAGGCCAGTGCGCAATGGGATTTCACCGGTGATGAAACTCGCCCGGCCGGCGGTGCAACTCGCCTCGGCATAATAGTCGGTGAACATCATCCCCTCAGACGCCAGCTTGTCGAGGTTCGGTGTCTTCCCGGACATGATGCCCCGGTGATAGGCACCGATGTTGAACCAACCAACATCGTCACCCATGATGACGACGATGTTGGGTTTCGGCTGCTGTTGCTGCGCGACTGCTGGCGCAGTCAGCGCGGTCGCGAACGCGGAAGCCAGCAAACCAAAGTAAAGGTGTCTCGCACTGCTCATGATTGATACCCTCCGTTCACTTGAACTAATCGCGATTGTCTTCTCACAGCATAAGAGTACCCACCTCATGTCTGCGACGATCTGAGTTTGCGAAACTGCGCGGCACGGCGCCGCCATAGCGTGATATGCTGAGTTATGTGAATGTAGCTTTGATTACTCGCCATAGGGTGACGAGAGGCGTACCCGCCATCGAAGCGTCAATGGCTAGCGATAAAATGCTCGCTCTTGCGTCTGCCTCAATGTTGGCAGCCGTCCTAGACGCGAATATCGCACATCTTTACTTTCACCGCCAGATTGAAAGCCGTTGTCGCGCCGCCCGAGTGACCGGAGCTTACTACGTGGGACTTTCACGATAGTGCCGAGGCCACACTAGGCAGCGGGCGCAAAGGTGTCGTCCGGGGTCGTCCGGGTAGCGACTAGGTTGATGCCACTTGACCGTCCTAGTCGGCGCTTGCCACCTTCTGCGCGGCAAGTGGCGGAGCTGCCTTCAGCGCCTGTCCAAGATCCTTGAGAATGCGCGTCGAATCGACCGAGAGCATCCGCGGGCGAACGAGGGGAGGCGGGCTGCCTTCCTCCGGCTTGGTGGCAACGGTCTTCACCGTCTTGTCGGGCGGCAGCGGCTGCGTGCCGGGGATCTGCCGGAGCGTGATGCCCTGGTGGGCGTAGTCCATGGCGCGCTTGAAGGTCATGGCCGGCAGCGAACCGCCGGTCATCTTGTTGGTCGAGGTGTAGTCGTCGTTGCCGAACCAGACGGCGGCGGTGTAGTTGCCAGTGTAGCCGATGAACCAGGCGTCGCGATAGGCTTGCGTCGTGCCCGTCTTGCCGGCCGTCAGGATGTTGTTGTCGAGGGCTGCCTTGCGCGCAGTGCCGACATAGGGAACGCGCGACAACATCTGGTTCATGTAGGTATCGGCCTTCTCGGAGAGCACCCGCTTGGCGGGCGGCTCGTCACGGTCGAAGTCGTAGAGGACATCGCCGCCGTAATCGAGGACCTGCGTGATACCGTGACGGCGCGACTGGTAGCCGCCCGCCGGGAAGACGGCATAGGCGGTTGCCTGGTCGAGCACGGTCACTTCAGAGGTGCCGATCGGGATCGTCACGTCGTCGCGTACCGGTGATTCGACGCCGAGATTCTTCGCCATGGCGCGGATCGGCTGGATGCCGAGCTTCTCCTTGGCGAGGCGCACCGGGATGGTGTTGATCGACTGGGCAATGGCGGTCGCGATGGTGACACGGCCGGCATATTTGTTGGCGTAGTTGTGCGGGCTCCAGTTGCCCCAGTAGATCGGCGCATCGACGACGATGGTGTCGGGTGTCATGCCGTTCTCCATCGCCACCGAATAGGTGTAGACCTTGAAGGACGAGCCCGGCTGGCGCAGCGCCCTGGTGGCGCGGTTGAACTGGCTTTCACCGTAGTCCCTGCCACCGACCATGGCCCGCACCGCACCGCCATTTTCGATCACGACCATCGCGCCCTGCTTGGCGTGATAGCTCTCGCCATATTCGCGTAGCGACGTTTCGACGGAATCTTCTGCGGCGCTCTGCAGCCCCATGTCGATCGTGGTCCGGACGACGAGCGAATGCTGATGGAAGCGCGGTGACAGCCGCATCACCTCGTCAAAGGCCCAATCGAGGAAGAAATCGGGCGATTCCACCTGGTTGCGGTCGACCACCGTCGCCGGATTGCGCCGGGCGGCGATCACCTGGCCTTCAGTCATCAAGCCGCTTTGGACGAGGTTGGTTAGCACCTCGTTGGCGCGACCGCGCGCCGCCGGCAGGTTGACGTGCGGCGCATATTTCGCCGGCGCCTTGAACAGGCCGGCAAGCATCGCGGATTCGGCCAGATTGACATCGGTGATGCTCTTGCCGAAATAGAACTGCGCCGCCGCAGCAGCACCAAAGGTGCCGCCGCCCATGTAGGCGCGGTCGAGATAGGTGGAGAGAATTTCCTTCTTGGAGAGGTTGGCTTCGAGCCACAACGCCAGGAAGGCTTCCGTGATCTTTCGGTCGATCGAGCGCTCGTTGGAGAGGAACAGGTTTTTGGCGAGCTGCTGCGTCAGCGTCGAGCCGCCCTGTACGACTTCGCCAGCTTGAGCGTTGGTGACCACCGCGCGGAAGAGGCCGATGACGTCGATGCCGAAGTGGTCGAAGAAGCGGCGGTCCTCGGTCGCCAGCACCGATTTGATCAGTGCGTCAGGCAGTTCGTCGATCGGCACGGAATTCTGGTGGATGACGCCGCGATGGCCGATGACGTTGCCGTAGCGATCAAGAAAGGTGACGGCGTAGTCGCCGCGATTGCGCCAATCTTCCTTGGTAGCCTCGAAGGCCGGCTGGGCAAGGGTCAGCATCAGGACGGCGCCGACGGCGCCGAGCGTTAGGCCTTCGCCGCCGAGTTCGAAGACGATGCGCTTCCAGCCGCGAACGCGGAAGCGGCGAAAGAAGATGGTGATGTCTTCCCAGATCTCGGCCGAGCGAAAACCGGCGTTCCAGATGGTCGAATCGATCCACGAGTCGATCTTCAAAAGCAGGTGGCGTTGCTTGCGCGGCCGTTTTTCTGGATTGTCCGGATCCGTCACGTCTTATATTCCCGCCCGATCAGTCACTTCGACGTCGGAGGAACCTGACGCCGGACTATGGCAAACTGCCGACAGTGCCCCGGAGTAGCCGGAGCTTGGTAAATCATTGGTTGATTTGCCTGACGAGAACAAGAGAAATGGAAGCTCTCACGCGATTTTGCGAGGAGCTGTTGCAAGAACGGAATGATGGAAGAAATACCCTTCTGGAAGACGAAGACGCTCGCCGAGATGACGACGACGGAATGGGAGAGCGTATGCGACGGCTGCGGCCTCTGTTGTCTCAACAAGCTCGAGGAGTGGGATAGCGGCGACATCTACTTCACCTCGATCCGCTGCAAGCTGCTCGATGACCAGAGCTGTCGCTGTTCCTCCTACGAGAACCGCTGGGATTTTGTGCCCGATTGCGTTCAGCTCTCCAAGGAAAACGTCGACGAGATCGCCTGGCTGCCGCCGACCTGCGGCTACCGGCTGATCAACGAGGGGCGCGATCTCTACTGGTGGCATCCGCTGGTGTCAGGCGATCCCGAGACGGTGCATGCGGCCGGCATTTCGGCGCGTGGCCGGACGATCGACGAGACCGAAGTCGATGTCGACGACTTCGAGGATTACGTGGTGGATTGGCCGCTGACGGTCGGCGACGAGGCGCAGGCCAGGGAGCCGAAGGCGGCTAAGTAGCGCTGGCCTGATCGGTCGTCTCAAGGAATTGCTTTAGTTCGCCGCGAACATAGTGCTCGATCGAGCCGTGCGGCTCGAAGCCCCACCAGAGCAGGCAGCCCTGCCATTGGGAGAGCGTCAACCTGCCAAGCGGCCTTTGCGTCCCTTCTGCGTGAAGGCACCGGTCGAGCGCTGCGGCCAGTGTCTTGCCCCAGGCTGCACCGCGAGCGCGCAAGGCCGGATCGCGCAGATCCTCTCTCAGCAGCAGCAAGCCCTCCGCATAGGAGGTGGCATCGTCGCCGTAGTCCTTCGAAAGGCCGGCGAGCAGGTCAATGGCGCCCGCGGGCGTCGTCGGAACGGACTGGATCAGCCGGGCCGTTTCCATATCCAGCCGGTCCCAGGCGCGCAGCAGGCAGGCCCGCAGCATCGCCGCTTTGGTGCCGAACCGCTGCACGAGCGTCGAACCCGAAAGACCGCTGATCTTAGATACCGCGCCGAAGCTTGCCGCATCCGGGCCTTCCGCGTGGACCAGCCCGAGCACCATGTCGAGAAGCTGTTCGTCCGAAAGCGTGCGGGGGCGCGGCATGAAAATTTCCTCTTGCGTTTGCATTCAATATGAACGAACGTTCGTTTATATTCAAGTGGAGCAATCAGAACCGACCCGGGCCGGTTCCAGCGTGGAGGAGAAGCCAATGACAGCAGACCTTTCGGGAAAGATTGCCCTCGTTGCCGGCGGCACCCGCGGTGCCGGTCGTGGCATTGCCGTGGAGCTTGGGGCTGCCGGCGCCACGGTCTACGTTACCGGCCGCACGACGCGGGCGGAGCAATCGGAATACGGCCGCCCTGAGACGATCGAGGAGACCGCCGAGATGGTCACGGCTGCTGGCGGCGAGGGGATCGCCGTTCGCGTCGACCATACCGTTCCGGCAGAGGTCACGGCGCTGGTTGAGAGGATCCGCTGCGAGCGGGGCCGGCTCGACATCCTCGTCAACGATATCTGGGGCGGCGAGCATCTGACGGAATGGAACAAGCCGGTCTGGGAGCATTCGCTGGAGAAGGGGCTGCACATGCTGCGGCTGGCGATCGACACGCATCTGATCACGGCGCACTACGCGTTGGCCCTGATGATCGAGCGCCCCGGTGGCTTGATGGTCGAGCTGACCGACGGAACGGCCGAATACAATGCCACCCACTACCGTCTCTGTCCCTATTACGACCTCGTTAAGACGGGCGTCATCCGCATGGCCTGGGCGCATGCAAAGGATCTCGCGCCGCACGGTGCGACCGCCGTTGCGCTGACACCTGGCTGGATGCGCTCGGAAATGATGCTCGATAACTACAGCGTGCGGGAGGAGAACTGGCGCGATGCGACGGCGGTGCAGCCGCACTTCGTCATCTCCGAGACGCCGCGCTTCACCGGCCGGGCAGTCGCCGCGCTCGCCGCCGATCCCGGGCGCGCCCGTTGGAACGGCCAGTCGCTATCGAGCGGCGGGCTCGCCAAGGTCTACGGCTTCGACGACGTGGACGGTTCGCGGCCAGATTGCTGGCGCTACATGGACGAGGTGATGGAAGCCGAAAAGCCGGCCGACGCCACCGGCTACCGCTAGATCGAATTAGCCGGACGGGATGATAACGAACTGTCTTTGCAGCGTTTTCGGCGCGACGTTCCGCCATGCCTTGCGCACCAGATCCTGCACCAGTTCGTCGCTTGCCTTGCCATAGAAGAGCCGGGTCGAACCGCGCAGTCCCCAACCGCCCGGCACCGCAGCCACATCGTCGGGTGCCACCGCCAGCGTCATGTGCTGCTGGTCGGGTGTCAGGCGGACGACGCAGTAGTCCTGATCCGGCATCGTCAGGAATATCTTGCTGCGCACGCGGAAATCGCGCGTGCCATGATGCGCGCTCTCGACCGCCTCCGGCAGGCTGAGCGCAAAGGAAATGAGCTCTTCCTGGTTCATGGTGATAGAATTAGCACATGCTGATGGACGCGGGCCAATCAGAAAAACTCACGCAGCCGCCGCAGTCGCGGAAAATTTTCATGAGATAGGAAAATAATCCTTGATGATGACGGTCGTTTGATAGGGTTATGGCATAGTCGGAAAGTTGCGGGCGTGGCACAATGCTCGGGCACCTTTCTGGATCTGAAAGCCGGGCGTTCGACCAGGCTTTTGTGTTTCTGGTCGCCAGGGGAAAATTGGTCGCCCGAGAGGTTCGCGATGATCGAGACGCATCGGCGATGCGTGGCATCGATGCTGAAGAGCATCGACGAGAGCCTGCCGGTCTCGACCGTGCGCGCGACGCGCGGTAAATACTTAAGGGCCGAACCGGTTTCGTTCGGCCGTTCGCCCGACCGGCTGGATGCGCTGGTCTGGGCGTTGACGGCACTGATGCTGGAGGTACGTCGACAACGCCGGGTGAGGGGTGTCTGAAGAACTAGCGTTGAGGTTGCGGTTGTGCCGGGCGCGGCGCCTGCTGCTCTGGGCGAACCTGACGCCATTCGTTTTCTAGCTGGTCGACGACATGCTGGGGAATGGTCGGCTGATTGCTGTTGGCAGGTTGCTGCATGCTCTCCTCCGAGGGCTTGATTTAACGGTGAGTTAATCACTGGCACGGCTTAAACTGCGTGTAAATCAGGCGCTTAAACACTTTAAACGATTGAATTAATTTTAATCGATTGAGGCGCAAAGCGCCGTACCACTTTTTGAGGCTGACATCATGGTTATCCACATCGACAGGCCTTTCTTCTTCGACACGGTGCGCGACGCCCTGTTCAAGGGAACGCTTAATCAGCCGCAGGTGGAGGGCATGACGGCGATTCTCGACTTTTGGGAGGCGCGGATGGCGGAGGCCGATCCGCGCTGGCTCGCCTACATCATGGCGACCGCCTATCACGAGACGGCCTATACGATGCAGCCGGTACGCGAGACGCTGGCGACGACCGATGCCCGGGCGATCGAGATCCTGGAGAATGCCTATGCGGGCGGCAAGCTCTCCTGGGTGAAGACGCCCTACTGGCGGCCGGACGAGGACGGCAAGTGCTGGCTTGGCCGCGGGCTGGTTCAGCTTACCCACAAGCGCAACTACGAGGCCATGAGCCTGTTGACCGGCATCGATCTGGTGGCCGAGCCCCACCGCGCAATGGAGATGGACGCCGCCGTTTCGATCCTGATCGAGGGCATGGTGCGGGGCTCCTTTGCCAATCACAAGCTCGCCGACCACCTGAACGAGACGACCGACGACTGGGTCAATGCGCGCCGCATCGTCAACGGCACGGATCGGGCGGAGAAGCTGGCCGGCTACGGCAAGACCTTCCTTGCGGCCATCCGCCGCGAACAGCCGGCAGGCCTGCTTGCGCCGTTGAAGGTCTGGCTCCTGCGTGCTATCGCGCGGGTCTTCGGCTAGATCCTCACAGGAGTTCCGCGTGATCCGCCACATCGTCTTCTTTACAGCGCCTGCGGACCAACTGGAAAAGGTGCGCGCCGGCCTGTCGATCCTGACGGCGATCCCGCACGCCCGCCTGCTGGAGATCGGCACCAACATCAAGACCGACCAGCTCGGCACCGAGGTCGATCTGGTGGTCTACGGCGAATTCGACGACGAGGCGGCGCTTGCCGCCTACAAGGCGCATCCCGAGTATCAGCGTTCCATCGACCTCGTGCGCCCGATCCGCGAAATGCGGATGGCAGCGGACTACGAGAGCGATGCGGCGGTAAAGCAGCCCGTGGGGTGAAGTCGACTTTCCAGCGCGGGTGATCGATCAGCCGTGATACACATTGCGACTGACACTTCCGTTTTAACCGAGGGGCATGCTGGGCTGCACCCGTGATGCGGATGGGGTTCCCCGAAACCGCCCGCCGTGGGCTGATGACTCCGATCGATGGCTCGATAGTCTTGACGACTGTCGCGGCGTTTTGTCGTTGATAGGAGTTGGTATGTCTTTTTCTTCGTGTGTCGTTATCGTTTTGGGCGGAGCAATCGGCCCGTTCCTCCGCTATTTTGTGTCGGTGATGGACGCACCCATCAGCAAGGTCCTGCCGTGGGGCACCATCCTCATCAACATCTCGGGCTCGTTCGTTACCGGCCTGTTTGGGACGGTGACGCTTGCCTCGGGTCGGTTTCCCCTGTCCGAGAACTGGCGGTTGTTCGTGATGATCGGATTGTGCGGCGGCTACACCACGTTTTCGTCATTCGGTCTGCAGACGCTCGATCTGATGCGGGCAGGAGCAATGCCGCGGGCCATGCTCAACATGCCTTGTCGGTCACCCTCTGCATTGCGGCAGTCGCGGTCGGTTACCTCATCGCGTCGCGCCTCAACGGTGCCACCAAACGGATTGCCCAACTCGTCATCGAGGAGGAGAAAGGCTGGCCCGCCATTCAGACGTAGTCTATTAGTAGTCCCGCTGGATCGAAAATCGGCTGGATTGCACACCAACGGCACAAGGCGGGTCATTTTGACTTAGACTTAAGTCGTCCGCGCGGTTCGTTTGGGTCGGGTACTACTCATTCTCCCGGATGAGCTCGGCAACCTTGGCCGAATCCAGATATGCACGCACTTCGACGATCGTGTTGCCGGCAAATCTTATGATCCAGCAGTAGCGGTTATCGAAACGCATGCCGTTCTTTGCCACCGCATTGGACATGAGCTCCACGATTGCCGTGTCTCCCGACATCAGGAGATTGGTGACTTGAAGCTGCGTTCCGCCGGGAAGGAGCTTGTTCAACCGTGCAAACGTGGCTGCCCGGAATTCCTGTTTGGAGTGATAGCGGCCTGCCAGCGGATGCGTTCCCATGACGGTCCAGTCGACGTCTTCGGAGACGTGGTCGAAGGAGGCGTCGCCGTCGCCGTGCTCGAGACTGGCAAAGATCGCACGTATTTTTGCTTCATCGGCCATGTGTGCCCCCAAAAGACCGGTACCGCCAGCGCTGCGTCGAAGATAGGCGGCTCCGGCTGGGAAGTCCACCGCGGCGGCCCCTGCGATCCATGCCGCCATGTGAACCAGGGTTGCTGCCTGGAAAGTCGCCTCCAAAACCATAGGAACAAGACCATGAAACTCCGATCTCTCCTGCCGTGGAGCGCCGCGGCGGGCCGCAAGACAGTGCCGAAAGAAAGGCTGCTGGCGGCTTCATGTCGCTGGCCGCGGAAGGGCGGGCGAGCTGGACGGGCCGCTCCTACGCCGCGTTGTCGCGGGAAGGCGCTTCATGAAGAACCCGGTCGCGCCGCAGCGTCCGGGGATCGCCGAAACTGCGGCCTCGGTGCCATGATTGCTGTACGAGAGCGATCGCGAGCGGCCGGATCATGCGGTGCTCTCGCTGCTCAGCCAGCCGAACGGGCGCATGGGCAGGCCTGATTTCCTCGAGGCGCTCTATGGGCATCTGCTTCTGTCGGGGCAACGCCTATGTCGAGCCGCTGCTGGTCGGCGGAAACCTGCACGAGATGCATCTGCTGCGGCCGGACCGGATCGGCCTCGTCGAGGGCAGGGATGGCCGGCCCGAGGCTTATGACTGGCGCCGGCGGTACCGCGCGCGGCTTTCCGGCCGAAACGGACGGGCTTGGCCTACTGCATCTTAAGCTGTTCCATCCGCTTGATGATCACCTCGGCTTCCCGCCGCTTGTGGCAGCCCAGGTGGCGCTTGACCTCGATGAGGGCTGTTCCGGCCCGATGCGCGCCGGTCGCCCGCTGCTTCTCGAAGGCGGGCTCGACTGGAAGTCGATGGGACTGTCGCCGAAGGACATGGACTTCGTCGAGGCGCCCCACGGCGCCGCCCTCGACATCGCACTTGCCTGCGGCGTGCCGCCGATGTTGCTTGGCATTCCCGGCGACAACACCTTTGCCAATTATCAGGAAGCGAACCGTGCCTTCTATCGACTGACCGTCCTGCCGATGCTGACGCACCGCCGCGTCGGTCTCGGCCTGGCTCTGCGGATATTACGAGGACCGCCGGCGGCTGGAACCCGACCTCGACAAGGTCGCCGGCCTCGCGGCGGAGCGCGATCAACTCTGGACGCGGCTGGGAAGCGCTGCGATGAGCGCAGGCAATGAACTGTTGACGGCGATCATACACGTCTGACCGGGGATAGCGAACTTCTCGGCATGGTCGGCGAGGACGGTATCCGCGATCGGCTGCAGACGGCATGGAAGCTCCCTTGCGTCCTGATCAGCGAGCTCGTCAGCAACGACTATTTGACTTCGACGGAGGCCAGTGAGGAGCATCTGTTCGCTCTTGAAATCTGGATCGACGCCGGGGGACGAAAGCAGGCGCAGCTGGTGGCTGGACGTCTCCATGCGCTGCTGCAGGATGCGGCGCTCGATCTTGGCTCCATCACCTCGTCAGCCTGCTGCATCTGAGGACACAGAGCCGCCGCGAACCGAAGACGAAGCTTTATGTCGCCGAGTTGGGCTTCCGGGCCGTGACGGAGCGGTTGTCGCTGCCATTTCGCAGTGATGGTGCTTCGCGATCTACTCTTCGAAGCGGCTGGTGGCGTCCCGATCGCGTTCGTAGTGTCTCGACAGCGGAAAGGGTGGCAGCCAGGACTCGCGGCGGACGGTCCAGAGTTCGTAGGTTGGTTTCAACTGGTTGGGAGCATCGAGCGATCCGAGGTTCACTTCGACTTCATCTGCGGAGCGTCCGAAAGCCGGGGAGCCGCAGCGGGGACAGAAGAACCGCCCTTCATAGTCATGTGTTTCGCCTTCGACCGTCACCGCATCCTGAGGAAAGATCGCGGATGCGTGAAAAAGCGCCCCGTGATGCTTGCGGCAGTCGAGGCAATGACAAATGCCGACCCGATAGGGACGCCCAGATGCCACAAGTCGGACGTTGCCGCAGCGGCAACCGCCAGTGAACCGGTCCATGTTGCTTCTCCTCCAAGATCAAACGGCGGACTGTTTACACCGAAGATAGGACGACAACCTCAAATTTCTCGCCCATTGCCGCACGCGCAGCAGCGTTCATCTCGCTCAAGTCTGCGCGCATAGCCTGGTTGCCGCCTTGACCTGTGCAGCGAGCATAAGCACGAAGCCGAGCGACACGACCCCGAGCGCGGCGCATGTCGCGATCGCGGTTCCGGCGCCGGCGCGATCGAGGATCGCCGTGAAGACGACGGGCGCGATGGCGTTGGCGAGGTTTTGCGGCAGCGACAGGCGGGCAGATTGCAATCCGAATTCGCGCGGTGAGAAGAGGGCGAGTGGCAGCAGTGCGCGAGCGACGGTCATGACACCGGAGCCGAAGCCATAGAGCAGGATGAAGCTGATCAGCAGCGGCGTCGAAGGCGGTATCACCAGCATCATCAGGAAGCTTGATACCATCAGGGTCACGCCCATCGCGGCGCTGAGGATCGGATTGCCGCGGCGGCCGAGGAGCATATCCAGGAAGCGGGCGGAAATACCGATCACGCCACGAGCCGAACCGAGCTGCAATGCCAGCGCCGGCGAGGCGCCGGACTGCCGGAGTATTTCGAGCAGCGATGGCGATACGCCGAAGGTGACGAAGGTCGAGATCGTCGTAGCCGCAGCAATCAGCAGGAAGGCCTTGCGTTGTCCCGAGGGGGAGAGCGGTACCGGCGCTTCCTGCGCGGTGGCTCCATCCGCAGCAAAGGCTATAGGCTTCGGCAGAGCGAAAAGATGCAGTGGCAGGCAGACGAAAAACTGCAGCGCCGCGCAGACCAGAAACGTCATGCGCCAGCCGACGCTAGCGTTGAGCAGGCTGAGGATCGGCCAGAAGATTGCACTCGAAAGGCCGGTGAACAGCATGAGGATGGCAATCACCCGTTTGCTGTCAGGTCCGGCGCGCTCGACGACAGCGGTATAGGCCGGGGCGGAAAGACCGAAGGCACCGCCGGTGCCGATGGCAATCCAGGCAAGCACATAGAGAATGATGCCCCGCGCGGTAGCTAACAGCAGCGGGCCGATCGTGAAGGTGATCGAAGCGACGGCGAGCACCCGTGCGGCTCCATGTCGGTTCAGCATACGACCGGTCGCAGGCCCGGACAGGGCGCTGACGATCATCATGATGCTCAGCCCCGCGAAGATCACCTCGTTCGGCAATCCGAGATCGGACGCGACGACGCGGCCCATGACGCCGAGCATGTCGAAGCTGGTGCCCCAGCCGATCAGCTGTGTGACGGCAAGGACGGCAACCGTCTGCGCGGAGCGCAGGGGGATGGATCGAGACATAGACGGGCTTTGGGGCGAATGGGACAGGGGCAAGGGAGGTCGTAGCAGCTTCGCCGACAGGTTGAAAGTAACAAGTGGATGACGCCAACGGGCGCCGGCGACGCCTGACTTCTCGGCCGAAGCTGTCGCTCAAGAGTTTGATCGCCGGTCGCAGCTTCGAGCACAATCGGCCATTGTGATTACATGTTGGCTCTATTGGCGTAAGTTACATGGGTTGCGACTCAGCAAGACAGGCGGACAGTGAAAATCTTCTTCGATGTCGACGGTGTGCTGATCGATGGATGGCACGCTAATCCGGAACTGCGCAAGCCTTGGGATATGACAATCGAAGAAGATCTGGGTGTGGATCGCGACGCGTTCCAACAGCTCTTTTTCGGAACGCCGGGTGCTCGCTCCCAGAGCCGAATGTTTGCATGCGTGACTGGACAAAGCGATTTGAAGGCAGCGCTCGCCGAAGTGCTTCCGCAGGTCGGTTATGCAGGCAGCGTGAACTCCTTCATGCAGTACTGGTTTGAGAAAGATTCAAAGCTCAATGCATCGGTTATCGGGCTTGTGTCCGAGCTGCGCCAGGCAGGCGATATAAAGCTGTATCTGGCAACCGGCCAGGAACATTACCGGGCACGATATCTGTGGAACGACCTTGGCCTTTCCCGGCTTTTCGACGGCATTTTCTACAGCGCCGAGATCAGGCATCCCAAAAAGGATGTCCGCTTCTTCGAGGCCATCAACGCCGCGCTAGGGATCTCCGGCGATGAGCGCCCGCTGTTTTTCGACGATCAGCCCGAGATTGTAGCGCTGGCGGCGCAGGCCGGATGGGATGGCAGGGCCTTTTCCTGTGAGCGGGACATCCGACAGCATCCGCGTCTGCGCGGGCAGTGGCCGTAGGTGGCCAACGCACCGGAGCAAAGCTCCTATTTGGAAGTGCAGGACGGCGCCTTCGAGCTCCTCTTTTGCGGGCTGATATCAGTCGTCGCGTCAATGTTGCATTTTGCGGGTATCGATCTTGCTGCGGCCGACAAAAGCCAGTTGGTGGACTCGATCGTGAATATAGCCGGTGTGCTTGGCGGTCTGCTGGCCGTCTATGGGCGAGTGGCCGCCAAGGCGGCTATCAAATCCGTCGGTTGAAGCCGGTGCGGCGAGCGGGCACTCTCGTTCGCTGCGCTGCATTTTCGAACACGCGTGGCGCGAAATCAGAATTGTTCTAAGCATCAGGGATTACAAGGCATTCATTTGCCATTCAGGTCGCTTGAGTACATAGTCTGGGCCAAGTTAGTATCCATTGAAAGCATTGCACATGGCCTCTCCCTTGAGCGTCGCAGCGCTAGCCGCCGGGCTGGCGATAACGTCGCCCTCACCGGATAATCCGCGTACCCTGACGGTGCGCGTTGCAGGCGATTGCAGCGAGGCCGCGCGTGAGGTTGTGGAAAAAACGGGAGGCCAGCTCCTTTCCGTCCAGCCTTTGGGCGATAGCTGCATCATTACCGTTCTCGTCCAGGGCAACGGCCAGCGCCCGCGCAAGGTAACCGTCAAGGTTCCGATGTAGGCAGAATCGGCCTATCTAGACGCCGAAGAGATCAAGCGGAGTAAAGCGGACCGATGCGCATTCTGGTAGTCGAAGACGATGTTAACCTGAACCGGCAGCTCAGCGATACGCTCAAGGAAGCTGGCTATGTCGTCGATCAGGCGTTTGACGGCGAGGAGGGGCACTTCCTCGGCGACACCGAGCCCTATGATGCGATCATCCTCGATATCGGCCTGCCGGAGCTGGACGGCGTGACGGTGCTTGAGAAGTGGCGCGGCGCAGGTCGCGGCATGCCGGTGCTGATCCTCACGGCTCGCGACCGATGGAGCGACAAGGTCGCCGGCATCGATGCCGGCGCCGACGACTATGTCACCAAGCCTTTCCATGTCGAGGAAGTGCTGGCACGGATCCGCGCCCTGATCCGCCGGGCGGCGGGGCATTCTTCGTCCGAGATCATCTGCGGCCCAGTGCGCCTCGATACCAAGAGCTCGAAGGCCACGGTCAACGGCGTGGCGCTGAAGCTGACCTCGCATGAATATCGGCTGCTTTCCTATCTCATGCATCACATGGGCGAAGTGGTTTCGCGCACCGAGCTGGTCGAACATATGTACGATCAGGATTTCGACCGCGATTCCAACACGATCGAGGTCTTCGTCGGGCGCCTTCGCAAGAAGATGGGCGTTGACCTGATCGAAACGGTGCGCGGGCTCGGCTACCGCATCCAAGCGCCGAACAATGCGAATTAAATCGCTTACTGCACGCGTTCTGCTGCTGACCACGATCTGGTCGACCGTCGCGCTCGTGGTCATCGGCCTGCTGATCTCGACGCTGTATCGGAAGAGCGCTGAGCGCGGTTTTCAGGACCTATTGCGTGCCCAGCTCTATAACGTCGTCAATTCAGTGACGATCGGCGATCAGGGGGCACTCAGCGGTAGCCCGCAGCTCGGCGACCTGCGCTTTGCACAGCCGAAGACGGGCTGGTACTGGCTCGTCGAGCCGCTCGGCACCTACACGGCTCCGCCCCTGGTGTCGCCGTCACTTGGCTCGATCTCGATCCCTGTTCCCTCGGTTCTCGAAGCGCCCTTCGACAAGAACTACGAGCGTTACTACCAGGTAACCGATGCCTCGGGGAACCGTATCCACGTTGCCGAGACCGAAGTCGTTCTGGATACCGATGGCCGTGCTGCGCGCTTCCGCGTTACCGGCAACGTTGATGTTGTCGAAGACGACGTTCGCAATTTTTCCCACAGCCTCTATCTGGCACTGGCCGGCTTCGGTGTCGGCAGTCTGATCGTCAACGCACTGGCCATTCTCTATGGCCTCAAGCCGCTCGACAAGGCGCGCGCCGCGCTTGAACGCATTCGCGCCGGCGAGAGCGAGCAGTTGAAGGGCGCGTTCCCGCGCGAAATCCTGCCGCTCGCCAACGAGGTCAACGCGCTGATCGACAGCAATCGCCGCATCGTGGAGCGGGCACGCATGCAGGTCGGCAATCTCGCCCACTCCCTGAAGACGCCGATTGCCGTGCTGCTCAACGAGGCGCGCGTCCTGGAACGCTCTCACGGTGATCTCGTGCGCAGCCAGGCAGAGGCGATGCAGGGTCAGGTGCAGTCGTATCTGAATCGCGCCCGAATTGCCGCACAACGCGAATCCGTGCTCGCCCGCACCGATGCCGAGCCGGCGCTGGAACGGCTGGTGCGGGTGATGCGGCGCTTGAACGTCGACAAGGAGTTCGAACTCACGGTGGCGCCCCCGCATCTCGCGGTTGCCATGGAGCAGCAGGACCTCGAAGAGGTCGTTGGCAACCTTCTCGAGAATGCTGCGCGTTTCGCGGCGACCAAGATTCGCGTTTCCGTCACGGAGGCGCCCGAAGACATCAAGGGCGCGGAGGGTAGCGGGCGTCGCCACTGGGTCGAGCTTGTTGTCGAGGACGATGGACCGGGACTCGAGCCGGATCAGATCCGCGAAGCGCTGAAGCGTGGCAAGCGGCTGGATGAAAGCAAACCAGGCACCGGGCTTGGGCTGTCCATCGTGACCGAGATTTCCAACGAGTATCAGGGGCGGCTCGAATTGTCCCGCGGGGAGTGGCAAGGTTTAAAGGCTCGGCTTATTTTGCCGGGCATCACAAAGGATGTTGCGTGAGCAATTGCTTGATGTCACATAGACCTAGGCGATTGCATAGCATGCTTTGCCTTATTGCCGACACGGCTTGGTGCGCGTGTGGCTCGTTGATTGACATCTGATTCTGGTTCGGCTGAATGATGCTACGTTCGCAAGGCATGATTGTTTCCTCGCTTCTCGTCGCCATGACGCTTTCCGGGTGCCAATCGACGAAGAGCGGTGGCTCCGGCGGTCTTTTCTCGCGGAAGCCGCCGGCTTCGGCCACCTATATTGGGGCGTTGCAGGGTGGCATCATCGGTCGCAGCGGCGTGGAACTCAGCGATAGCGACCGCCAGCGCGCTCTCGAAGCCGAGTATCGTGCCTTGGAAGGCGCCGGTGTCGGGCAGCCTGTCGTCTGGAGCGGACGTAACGTCAGCGGCAAGGTTGTCGCGGCTGCGCCCTATCAGGTCGGCTCGCAGAACTGCCGTCAGTATACACACAGCGTGACCATCGATGGCAAGGAGACGGTGGCGCGCGGCTCTGCCTGCCGAAACGACAATGGTAGCTGGTCGCCGCTGGGTTAGCCGGTTTCGCTGCATCGAGGAGACGATAGGATGAGCCGCTTACTGCATATTGCGGCCAAACGCCTCAAATAATCGTCATTGCGGCTTTGCTTGTTGGAATAGATGTTCGCTTCGAGTATTTGGCGCCTATGCTCTTCTGGATTCTTGTGGCCGCTCTGACGGCCACCGTCGCTGCCATTCTGCTTTATCCGCTTTTGCGTGGCGCCAAAGCGGTCGATGACACGCGTGCCGGGGAGGCCGCCGTCTATCGCGATCAGCTGCGCGAACTCAATCGCGACCTCGCCGGCGGACTGATCTCAGCCGATGAAGCGGATTATGCGCGGGCCGAAATCGGCAGACGCCTGATCACAGCCTCGGCCGCGCCGGTCACCGATCGCAAGCTTTCTAAGCATCACCGTCTCTCCGAAGCCTTTGTGCTGCTGATGTTGCCGATCGTGGGGCTCTGTCTTTACATTCTGGTCGGGCGACCGGATTTGCCGTCGCAGCCGCTGGAAGCCCGACTTCAAAACCCCGGCAACGACATGGCGATCCTGGTCGCCAAGGCCGAGCGGCACCTGGCGCAGAATCCCGATGACGGCAAGGGCTGGGACGTGCTGGCGCCGATCTACTTCAACACCATGCGCGTTGCCGATGCCGAGAATGCCTACCGGAATGCGATCCGCATGCTCGGGCCAAGCCCGGCGCGGCTGGACGGGCTTGCCGAGACGCTGATGGCGACCTCGAACGGCGTCGTCACCGAAGATGCGCGCAAGGTGCTGGAGCAGTCGCTTCAGCTGCAGCCCGATAATCCGAAGGCAAGCTTCTATATTGCGCTCGGCATGGAGCAGGCAGGCCGGTCTGCAGAGGCAAAGGTCGCCTTTGAAGCCCTTGCCAAGCAATCACCCGCCGACGCGCCATGGATGGCGCTTGTTGCCGAGCATATTGCAAAGAATGGCGGCGCATTGCCAAGCGGCGCTGCCAACGCGCCGGGCAATCCGACGCAGGCGGACGTTGCGGCCGCCGAGAACATGAACGCTGGCGACCAGCAACAAATGATTGAGGGCATGGTGGAAAGCCTCGATGCCAAGCTCACCGAAGACCCGAACAATCTTGAAGGCTGGTTGCGGCTTGTCCGCTCTTATGTCGTATTGAAGGACAAGGATCGTGCGGTTGGAGCTCTGAAGCGCGGACTGGCAGCGTTTCCGGCAAGCAGCGAGCAAGGCAAGCAACTGCTGGCGCTGGCACGAGAGCTCGACATCGCGACAGAAGGAATGACGGAATGACGCGCAAGCAGAAGCGCTTGGCAATCATCGGCGCCGGCATGAGTTTCATCATTGCCGCCGTGTTGCTCGTCATGTTCGCCTTCAGCCAGTCGGTGGCCTATTTCTATATGCCGGCGGATATCGCAAAGAATCCGGTGCCACCCGGAACCCGGATCCGGCTCGGCGGTCTTGTCGGCGAGGGGAGCATCGTGCGTGGCGCGGGATCGACGGTGCAGTTTGCCGTGACCGACGCGACGGGCGACCTTGTGAGGGTACGATATACCGGCATTCTCCCCGATCTCTTTCGCGAGGGGCAAGGGGTGGTGACCGAGGGCCGTTTCGAAACCGGCAGCAACGTCTTTACCGCCGACACCGTGTTGGCCAAGCATGATGAAAAGTACATGCCGAAGGAAGTCGCCGACAAGCTGAAGGCGCAAGGGCTCTGGAAGGAAGGGGAGGCAGCGCAATGATCATCGAGATCGGCCACTACGCTCTCATTCTTGCGCTTGCGACGGCGCTTGTGATCTCCGTTGTTCCGGTAGTCGGTGCAAGACGTCTCGACCGTGCGATGATGGACGTCGCGTCCGTCGGCTCCCTGGCGATGTTTGCACTGGTGGCCTTCTCGTTCGCCGTCCTGACCTACGCTCACGTCGTCTCCGACTTTTCGGTGGCGAACGTCTGGGAGAACTCGCACTCGCTGGTGCCGCTGCTTTTCAAGTTTTCCGGCGTGTGGGGCAATCACGAAGGTTCGATGATGCTTTGGTTGCTGATCCTGGCGCTGTTCAGCGCTCTGGTGGCAGCCTTCGGCCGCAATTTGCCCGACACGTTGCGGGCCAACGTGCTTGCGGTACAGGCTTGGATATCGGTCGCTTTCATCCTGTTCATCCTACTCACGTCCAACCCGTTCATGCGCCTGGATCCGGCTCCGGCAGAGGGAAAGGACCTGAATCCGGTCCTGCAGGACGTCGGGCTCGCGATCCACCCGCCACTTCTTTACCTTGGCTACGTCGGCTTCTCCGTCTGCTTCTCCTTTGCCGTCGCGGCCCTTCTCGAAGGGCGCATCGATGCGGCCTGGGCGCGCTGGGTGCGGCCGTGGACGCTGGCTGCCTGGACCTTCCTGACGCTCGGCATCGCCATGGGCTCCTATTGGGCTTATTATGAGCTCGGCTGGGGCGGCTGGTGGTTCTGGGATCCGGTCGAGAACGCATCGTTCATGCCGTGGCTTGCCGGGACCGCGCTGTTGCACTCGGCTCTCGTCATGGAAAAGCGCGAGGCGTTAAAAATCTGGACGGTTCTGCTGGCCATCCTGACGTTCTCGCTGTCGCTGATGGGCACTTTCCTTGTACGATCGGGTGTTTTGACCTCGGTGCATGCCTTTGCCAGCGATCCCTCGCGCGGTGTCTTCATCCTGTGCATTTTGCTGGTTTTCATTGGCGGGGCACTGTCGCTCTTCGCGTTCCGCGCGCCGCGGCTTTCGGCCGGGGGCTTGTTCGCCCCGATTTCGCGCGAAGGGGCGCTCGTCCTCAACAACCTCATTCTCACGGTGGCTTGCGGAACGGTGCTGACCGGCACGCTCTATCCGCTGCTATTGGAGACGCTGACGGGCGACAAGATCTCGGTCGGGCCCCCCTTCTTCAACCTGACCTTCGGACTGTTGATGGCGCCGCTGCTGGTCATCGTGCCCTTCGGTCCTCTGCTTGCCTGGAAGCGCGGTGACTTGCTTGCTGTTCTTCAGCGGCTCTATCTGCTCGCGATCCTGGCCTTTGTCGCGGCGGTCGCGTTCTTTTATGTCGAGCATGGGGGGCCGGTGCTTGCCGTGCTCGGGCTGGCTGCCGCTTTTTTCCTGATTTTCGGCGCGATTACCGATCTTTGGTATCGCGCGGGCGTGGGCAAGGTTGCAGCTTCAGTCGCCTGGAGGCGCCTTGCCGGTCTGCCGCGCTCGGCTTTCGGCACGGCGCTCGCCCATGCCGGGCTTGGCGTGGCCGTCCTCGGCATCGTTGTGGTGACCACTTTTGAAACCGAGCATGTGGTCGAAATGAAACCCGGCCAGACCGTAGAGGCCGGAGCCTATTCCGTGCGCTTTGACGGCATAAGGCCGGCAAACGGGCCGAATTACAGTGAGGAGCGCGGCCACTTCAGCATCGGTCGCGGTGGCGTGGAAGTCGCGGATGTATGGTCGTCCAAGCGGATCTACACGGCGCGCCAGATGCCGACGACGGAGGCTGGCATTCTGACCTTCGGCCTTAGCCAGCTCTATATGTCACTGGGGGATGTGACGAACGACGGCGGCATGGTGGTGCGCATCTGGTGGAAGCCTTTCATCCTCTGCATTTGGGGTGGCGCAGTGATCATGGCGATCGGAGGGTTCGTCTCGCTGAGCGACCGGCGCCTGCGGGTCGGGGCCCCGAGCCGGAAAGCAAAGCCGGCGCGTCCGGCCATGGAGCCGGCGGAATGATCCGGCATTTCCTCCTCGTGTTGGCCGTGGTTCTGTCGTCGGCGCCTGCTTTTGCCGTCAATCCGGACGAGGTTCTTGCTGATCCGAAGCTCGAGGCGCGGGCCCGTGCGATTTCGGCGGAACTACGCTGCATGGTCTGTCAGAACCAGTCCATCGACGATTCCAATGCCGAGCTTGCCAAGGATTTGCGCCTTCTGGTGCGCGAGCGGCTGACTGACGGCGACACCGACGAGCAAGTCATGAACTACATCGTCTCGCGATACGGTGAGTTCGTGCTCTTGAAGCCACGGTTTGAAATGAAGACGATCCTGCTTTGGGGCGCGCCGATCCTGCTGGTTGTTGCAGGTGGCATCTCGCTGGTCGTCTTCGCGCGAAAGCGGGCGGGCAGACCGACGGGCTCCAAGTTGACCGCCGAAGAGCAGGCCCGCTTGAACCAATTGCTGGATGAATGACCTAAGGTCGTCCGCGCAGGCGGTTACGCGCCACTGACGCGACGAGCACTGCGGTAAATGCCAGCACGACCCAGCCGGCAGCCAACGGTCCTGCCGATGGCGAGTACACATCCATTACCGCGCCCACCGAGGATGAGCCCACAGCGCTGCCGACCGCATAGGCAAGGGCGAAGGCTGCACTTCCCGCGACAAGCGTGTCTCCCGCGTAGCGCTCGCCGAGAATTGTCAGGGCGCAGGTGTAGAGCGAAAAACTCGCTGCTCCCATGATGCCGAACATCACCAGAATCGCTGCCTGCGACTGAAGAAACGGGATTGCGATGAAACTCAGTCCCGCCAGCAGGCCAGAGCAGATCGCGACGCCGAGCCGCGAGGTCTTGTCGAGAAGCCAGCCGACCACCGGTTGGGCAAGCGCGGTTGGCAATGCGAGCATCGTAACGCTGACGGCGGCGAACGCCTCGGAATAGCCGAGCCGGACGAAATAGACCGGCATGGCTGAGATGGCGGCAATATCGGCGAATGCAAATGCGACCACCATGCAGATCAGCATCGGCGCGCTTTTGACAAACTTGAAAAGGGCGCCTGATGCGGCCTGTTCGGGAAGCGTCCGTGCTCGCCTGGTGAGGATAATCGTCAGAAAGGCGACGCAGGCGACGTAGACGGCAAGCAGAGCGAAGGCAAAGCCTTGCTCCGTGCCGAAGATCGGAATGACCAGCGGACCCGCGGCAAAGCCGCCGCACATGCCGGCCCCATAGAGGCCGGAGACGCGCCCGCGCAGGCGGTCAGGGCAGGCCGTGTTGAGCCAGGCCTCGCTCAACATGAAAATCAAACTGACGAAGAAGCCGAGAAAAAACCGGGCGATGCACCAGACCCAGAAGATGTCGAAGGTCGCGAAGGTGGAGAGGCTGGCGGCACAGCCGATCAGACCCGCAACGATCAGCCGATCGCCACGCATCTTTCGCGACAGCCACGTCACCGCGAACGTCGCCACAGCCAGACCTGCCGCAAAGCAACCGGCGTTGAAGCCGATGAGGCTCGGCGAAACATTGCGATGCTCGAGGACGAGAGAAATCAGCGGGTAGGTCAGTCCCTGTGCCACCGCGAAGGCGGTGACGCCGAAGATGACGGCAGCGAGCGCAGCGGTATCGGGCGCAAAATCCTCTCCCGTGACCACATGGGCCATGGTTTCGTCCTCCTCCGGTTGTAGGGAGGAGGCTTATCGACTCCCGACGCTTTCGTCGAGAGAGACTGCCGCACGGGATCGAAATGCGCTCGTATTGCACATTACGAATTTTTCATCGCACGGACAGTTCGCAGTAAGGTGTGCCGTCCTATATCTTCCTTCATCAACCGATCCGGTCATCCTGATCCTGTAGATGTTGAAGTCAAAGAAGGTGCCACTCATGTTCAAGAATATCAAAGCTCCGTCGCTCACTACCGCGCTGAAGGCTTCGACCGTCGCCGGTCTTGCCGCTGCGGTGCTTGCGACCGGTATTCCCCTCGAAATCACCCGTTCCTATGCCGAAGCCGTAAAGGTTCAGGCTCCGTCCGTTCCGAGCTTCGCGAACGTCGTCGACGCCGTCTCGCCGGCAGTCGTTTCCGTGCGTGTAGAAAACCGCGTCAAACCGGTGTCCGACGATGATGCGAACGGCTTCACGTTCGACTTCAATGGTCGCGGCTTCGACGATCTTCCGGATGCCCTGAAGCCCTTCTTCCGCCAGTTCGGTGAGCAAGGTCCGCAGGGCCAGCAGGGCCGCCGCGGTCCTCAAGGGCATCATGGCCCGCAGGATGGCAAGGGCCGTCTGCGTCCGGTTGCCCAGGGCTCCGGCTTCTTCATTTCTGAGGACGGCTACATCGTCACCAACAACCACGTCGTTTCCGATGGCGCAGCATTCGTTGCAGTGATGAACGATGGCACCGAACTCGACGCCAAGTTGATCGGCAAGGATCCGCGTACCGACCTCGCCGTTCTGAAGGTTGACGCCAAGGGCCGCAAGTTCTCCTACGTCAACTGGGCAGATGACAACAATGTTCGCGTCGGCGACTGGGTTGTCGCGGTCGGCAATCCGTTCGGTCTCGGCGGTACGGTAACAGCCGGTATCGTCTCGGCCCGTGGCCGCGACATCGGTTCTGGTCCGTATGATGATTACTTGCAGGTCGACGCTGCGGTGAACCGCGGTAACTCCGGTGGCCCGACCTTCAATCTCAATGGCGAAGTCGTCGGCATCAACACCGCGATCTTCTCTCCGTCCGGTGGCAGTGTAGGTATTGCGTTTGCCATCCCGGCGTCTACGGCCAAGGATGTTGTTGCCGACCTCATGAAGGACGGTCAGGTGTCCCGCGGCTACCTGGGTGTTCAGATCCAGCCCGTGACCAAGGACATTGCCGACTCGCTCGGCCTTTCCGAGGCAAGCGGCGCCCTTGTAGTCTCCGCTCAGGCAGGCACGCCGGGTGAGAAGGCGGGCATGAAGGCTGGCGATGTCGTTACCGCCGTCAACGGCGAGACGGTCAAGGATGCCCGCGATCTGAGCCGCCGTATCGGCGCCATGACACCCGGCAAGAAGGTCGAGCTTTCTGTCTGGCGCTCCGGCAAGGCTCAGTCCCTGACGGTCGAACTCGGAACGCTGCCGGCTGAACAGAAGGATGCTTCCGCTGACGACGGCGATCAGGCACCGGAAAGCCAGGCTCCTGCTTCGGAAAAGGCACTCGCTGATCTCGGCTTGACGGTTGGTCCTTCTGACGATGGCAAGGGCCTGCAGATCACCGGCATCGATCCGGACTCCGACGCCGCCGACAAGGGCATCAAGGAAGGCGAGAAGATCACCTCGGTCAACAACCAGGAAGTCTCGAGCGCCGACGATGTCGTCAAGGTCCTGAACCAGGCGAAGAAGGATGGCCGCACCCGGGCACTTTTCCAGATCCAGTCGAAGGACGGCAGCCGCTTCGTCGCCCTTCCGATAAACGGCCAGGGTTAATCCTCCGACCCTGACAGAGTGGGAGCCGCGCCTACTGGGCGCGGCTTCCTTTCGCCAATATCGTAGGGTGATTGCAATGACCTCTGTGCAACAGGAAGAAGCTTTGAGCCTTGCCGAAACGCAACCGGCGGGTAATGTCGGCCGCATGAAGATTCTCATCATCGAAGACGATCTGGAAGCAGCGGTCTACCTTACCAAGGCGTTTCGTGAGGCCGGCATTGTGGCCGACCATGCAAGCGACGGCGAAAGCGGGCTCTTCATGGGCTCGGAAAACACCTACGACGTGATCGTCATCGATCGCATGCTGCCGCGCCGCGACGGCCTGTCCGTTATCAGCGAATTGCGCCGCAAGGGAATTCACACGCCTGTTCTCATTCTCTCCGCTCTCGGTCAGGTGGACGATCGTGTTACCGGTCTCAGGGCAGGTGGCGACGACTATCTGCCGAAACCCTATGCATTCAGTGAGCTTCTCGCCCGTGTCGAGGTGCTCGGTCGCCGTAAAGGCACGCCGGACCAGGACGTTGTTTATCGTGTCGGCGACTTGGAACTCGATCGGCTCGCGCATGAGGTTCGCCGCGGCGGCAAGGAAATACCGCTGCAACCGCGCGAATTCCGCCTCCTCGAATATTTGATGAAGAACGCCGGCCAGGTTGTGACCCGGACGATGCTTCTCGAGAATGTCTGGGACTACCATTTCGATCCACAGACCAACGTTATCGACGTGCATGTTTCGCGGTTGCGGTCCAAGATCGAGAAGGACTTCAGCCAGCCGCTTCTCAAGACCATTCGCGGCGCGGGGTATATGATCAAGGACGAGGGATGAACCGTTTCTGGTTTCTCTTCAAGTCCACGGCAGTCCGCCTTTCGGCACTTTACATCCTGCTCTTTGCCATCTGCGCCGCGACGCTGGTCTTCTATGTGACGGCAATGTCCGAGCGGCTTCTGACCAACCAGATCCGCGAAGCCGTGCAGCAGGAAGTGGATCAGGTCCAGCGAGCGTACGATACCGGCGGCATGAATCTTCTTCTGCGCACGATGGAACGCCGCGCGCGCCAGCCGGGCGCCAATCTCTATATTATTGCAGGTCCTTCAGGCGATATTCTCGCCGGGAACGTCGCGTCCGTGCAGCCCGGTGTGCTCGATGAAGAGGGGTGGACTTCCTTGCCCTTCATGTATCAGCGTTATGCGGATAGCGGCCTCAGCCGCCGGCACATGGCGGTCGCTAACATTTTCGTGCTGGACAACGGGTTGCGCCTGCTGATCGGCCGCGACCTGGGCGAGCCCGAGGCATTTCGCGGGCTGGTCCGGCAGGCGCTGATGATTGCTCTCGCGATCATGGGGCTCGGGGCCATCATCATCTGGTTCGGCATCGGTCGGAACGCCCTGAAGCGCATTGACCGCATGTCCGATGCCAGCAAGAAGATCATGGCAGGTGATCTCTCGCAGCGTCTTCCGGTTGGGGGCTCTGGCGACGAGTTCGATCGCCTCTCTATCTCGCTCAATACGATGCTCGGACGGATAGAGAAGCTGAACGAGGGTTTGCGGCAGGTCTCCGACAATATTGCGCATGACCTGAAGACGCCGCTGACGCGGCTGCGCAACAAGGCTGCCGACGCCCTGGATACCACTGACGGCGAGATGCGGCGCATCGCCCTCGAAGGAATCATCTCCGAGTCCGATCAGTTGATCCGCACATTCAACGCCCTACTAATGATTTCGCGCGTTGAGGCGGGCTCTGTTGCCGCTGAAATGTCGCCTGTCGATCTCTCGGCCATCGTGGCGGACAGTGCCGAACTCTATGAGCCCGTCGCCGACGAAGCCGGCTTGGCGCTTACGTCGTCGATCGAGCCTGATATCGAAGTGCAGGGCAATCGCGAGCTGATCGGCCAAGCGATTTTCAATCTCATCGACAATGCTATCAAGTATTCCTCGGATGCGGAGGGCTACGGCGATATTGCGCTGAAGCTGCTCCGCCGCGCTGATGGCATTTGCCTCTCCATTGCTGACCGTGGGCCCGGTATCCCAGCCGAGAAGCGAGCAGATGTGCTGAAGCGCTTCGTGCGACTGGATGAAAGCCGCTCCAAGCCCGGCACCGGCCTTGGCCTCTCATTGGTCGAGGCGGTCATGGAATTGCACGGTGGGAAGCTGGAGCTGTCCGATACCGATCCGCAAAACCAGGAAAAGCGAGGTCTTGCCGTCAGCATGATCTTTCCGGTGAAGTAGCGTTGCAGGAGCGCGGCGGCGGCGGATCGAATTCGGTGTTGGCCATCGCCGCCGCAGACCCTACCTTAGATCGTAATTGCCGGAAGTTGCTATGATTCTCCCCGGCGGTTCTCGGTTCTGTTCGCCAGGGAGGGTGCATGCTGACGAGTTCGAGGCATAGCCTTGCTGAAGTAGCCGACAGGTTGCTGAAGCCGCTGAACAAGAGCGAGCTGAAACTTGCACAGGCGGATCTCCAGAAGATCGGTAAGAGCGAGCCTGCAGTGGCCGAGATGCTGACGGCGGAAAGCAACCTTCGCGACTTCATCACGGCTGCGCTGACCTTGTCTCCCTACCTGCGTGAGATTGCGAACATCGATACCGCAATCCTCGCGGTTGCGATCTCGGAGCCGCTGGAGCCTCGGATTGAGGCGCTGATCGCGGAAGCAAGGGCTTGCTGGAGGCCCGGAGGAAACGGCGATCTGCCGACCGAGGCCGAAGTCATGAGCCGCCTGCGCATCGTCAAGCGCAAGGTCGCCTTCCTTGTCGCTCTGGCCGATCTGGCCCGGGTATTCGATGGTCGTGCGACGACTGCCTGGCTCACCCGGCTCGCGGAAGCCTCTGTTGCTGCGGCGATCGATCACCTCCTTCTGGCCGCTCATGGCGGCCGCAAGATCACTCTGAAGGACGTTGCCGCTCCAAGCGAGGGGTCTGGCTTGATCATTCTCGGGATGGGCAAGCTCGGGGCTTCCGAACTCAACTACTCATCCGATATCGATCTGGTGGTCTTCTTCGACGAACAGGCGGGAATCGTCGCGGATCCCGACGACGCGATCGATACCTTCCCGCGGCTGATGCGACGGCTTGTACGGATCATGCAGGAGCGGACGGCGGATGGATACGTCTTCCGCACCGACTTGCGGCTGCGGCCCGATCCGGGATCAACGCCTCTTGCCATCCCCGTTGACGCGGCCATGATCTATTATGAGGGTAGGGGGCAGAACTGGGAGCGTGCCGCCTTCATCAAGGCGCGTGCTGTCGCTGGCGATATTGAGGCTGGCGAGCAGTTCCTGCGCGGGCTCGTTCCGTTTGTGTTTCGCAAGTATCTCGACTATGCGGCCATCGCCGATATCCATTCCATCAAGCGGCAGATCCATGCCCACAAGGGACATGGCGCGATCGCGGTCAAGGGACACAATGTAAAGCTCGGCCGCGGCGGCATCCGCGAGATCGAGTTCTTCGCGCAGACACAGCAATTGATCGCCGGCGGCCGGATGCCGGCACTTCGTTGCCGCGGCACCGAAGCAACGTTGGCGGAGTTGACAAAGGCGAAATGGATTGACGAGGAAACGCGGGACGAGCTGACCGAGGCCTATTGGTTCCTTCGCGACGTCGAGCATCGAATTCAGATGGCGCACGACGAGCAAACGCATCTTCTGCCCGAGACCGAAACCGATTTGAAGCGCATCGCCTTCATGATGGGGTTCGACGATACGGCGAGTTTTGCCGCGCGCCTGGTCGAGGTCTTCAAAACCGTCGAGCGGCGCTACGCCCGCCTTTTCGAACAGGAGACCAAGCTTTCGACGGAAACAGGCAATCTGGTTTTTACCGGGCAGGGCGATGATCCCGATACGTTGAACACCTTGCGCAAGCTGGGCTTCGAACGGCCCTCCGATATCTCACGCGTTATCCGTACGTGGCACTACGGTCGCTACAAGGCGACGCAGTCGGTGGAGGCGCGCGAGCGCTTGACCGAACTGACACCGGAACTACTGCGCGTGTTCGGGGAGAGCAAACGCGCGGATGAGGCGATCCTGCGTTTCGACAACTTTCTGTCAGGCCTGCCCGCCGGCATTCAGCTGTTTTCGCTCCTCGGAAGCAACCCGGCACTTCTGTCGCTCATAGTCAACATCATGTCCTCGGCGCCCAAGCTGGCGGAGGTCATCGCGGCCAAACCGCATGTCTTCGACGGCATGCTCGATCCCGGGCTGATGGCGGAATTGCCGACGCGCGCCTATCTCGCCGAGCGCATCTGCAGCTTTCTCGCGCCGGCACGCTACTATGAGGAGGTGCTGGATCGACTGCGCATCTTCGCAGACGAACAGCGCTTCCTCATCGGCATCCGGTTGCTGACCGGCGCGATCCGGGGGGCCATGGCCGGCCGCGCCTTCACGCATTTGGCCGATCTCGTCCTCGAAGCCGCGCTCGATGCCGTAATGAAGGAGATCAGGACGGCGCATGGCGATTTTCCGGGTGGCCGGGTGGCTGTCGTCGGCATGGGCAAGCTCGGGAGCTTCGAACTCACCGCCGGCTCCGATATCGATATCATCTTGCTCTACGACTACGACGATGAAGGCGCCGAATCCTCAGGCCCCAAGCCACTCGACGCGACGCGCTACTTCACCCGTGTCACGCAGCGGCTGATCTCGGCGCTCTCGGCGCCGACGGCGGAGGGCGTGCTTTATGAGGTCGACATGCGCCTCAGGCCGTCCGGAAACAAAGGGCCGGTCGCCACCCGCATCAAGTCCTTCGAGAAATATCAGCGTGATGAGGCCTGGACTTGGGAACACATGGCGCTGACGCGTGCCCGCCTCGTGTGCGGTGACAGAGAGCTGATCAGCGAGGCCGAGCGGATCATTGCCGACGTGCTCTTTTTGAAGACTGATGCAGAGAAGATCGCCAAGGACGTTTCCGAGATGCGCGCCTTGATCGAGCAGGAAAAGCCGCCCGCCAGTATATGGGACCTGAAGCTTATTCCGGGCGGACTGATCGACATCGAATTCATCGCGCAGTATCTGCGGCTCGTTGCCTCGACGAAAGGCATCGTCGTTGAGGGGGATGACTTCAACACGGCTGGGCAGGTGAAGCTTCTCGGAGTGGAGCTGATGGACCGCAACGACATGGAACTCTGCCTGGCGGCGCTGTCGCTCTACACGGATATTTCGCAGCTGATCCGCCTGTGCATCGACGGCGTGTACGATCCCAAGGAGGCTCCGGCGGGCCTCACGGATCTCGTTTTCCGTGCGGGCGACTGCCCGGATATCAGGACGCTCGAAGGAGAGATCAAACATCTTTCGAAAGCCGTCAGGAAGATTTTTCAGACGGTAGTGAAAGCCTAGTGGCCGTTGTTCGGGATGTGCAGTGAAATGACCGTACCGATCGCCTCGCGCGAGCGGATTTTCATTTTGCCCCCGTGAAGGGTCGTCAAAGAACGCGAGATGGCGAGGCCGAGCCCAGAGCCCCCTTTGCTTTTCGCGTACTGGTTTTGGACCTGCTCGAAGGGCTGGCCGATTTTGCCGAGCGCCGCGCGGGGGATGCCGATGCCGGTGTCTGCAATCGTCAGCATGACGCCGCTGTTGGTGCGACGCGTGCGAACGGCGATGCGGCCGCCTTCGTTGGTAAACTTCACGGCATTGGAAAGCAGGTTGAGCAGGATCTGCTTCATTGCGCGGCGATCGGCGGTCAGCCGCATCCCATCGCAAATGCGCTGCTCGACGAAGATATTCTTCTGTGCGGCCGGGATCGCGGTGAAACGAAGGCTTTCTTCGATCAGCGGCGCAAGATCGATCGTCTCGCACTCGAGCTTCATGTGGCCGGCTTCAATCTTCGACATGTCGAGAATGTCGCTGATGACGTTCAGGAGGTGCTTGCCGCTATCGTGGATGTCGCGCGCGTATTCATTGTACTTCGACGAGCCGAGCGGGCCAAACATCTGATCCTGCAGGATTTCCGAAAAGCCGAGGATTGCGTTGAGTGGCGTGCGAAGCTCGTGGGACATGTTCGCCAGGAACTCGCTCTTTGCCCGGTTGGCGCCTTCCGCGCGCTCCTTCTCGACGAGATAGTTGGAGTTGGCGACAGAGAGTGCAGCCTTCTGGCTTTCCAGAGTCTGACGGGAAGCGGAGAGGTCACCGATGGTCGCCATGAGCCGGCGTTCGGAGTCACGCAGACGCTCCTGGTTGCGTTTCAGCAAGGTGATATCAGTGCCAACCGAAACCATGCCGCCGTCGCGCGTACGGCGCTCATTGATCTGCAGCCAGCGCTCGTCGGCAAGCTGCACCTCGGTGGTGCGGGAGTAGCCGGAGCCATCAGCGTCGGCGATCCGGCGTTCGATCACCGGGCGCGCCGCCGCGGCGTTGACAACTGTGCGCTCGGTCCCGGGGACGAGAACGCTGTCGGGAAGTCGATACGCCTGCTGGAAGTGCGCGTTGCACATGACCAGACGGTCGTTCTTGTCCCAGAGCACGAAAGCTTCAGATGTGCATTCAATGGCGTCCGCCAGTCGCTGGTCCGCCTCGGCGTAGCGCTGGGCTAGGCGATGCTGCTCGGTCACGTCCATCGCAATGCCGATCATGTGAACGCGGCCGGAATTGGTGCGGATCACCTGAGCGCGGGCCCGCATCCAGACATAATGGCCGCCGGCATGCCGCATGCGGAAGATCTGGTCGACCTGGCCGGCATCGCCGCGGGCAATCGACCGGGCGATTTCGTAAACACCGCCGTCATCCGGATGCATCAGGCGGGCCGCATCGCTGAAGCACATCATCCGGTCTGAACCGGGAAGGCCAAGCATCTCGTACATCGAGCGCGACCAGTAAAATTCGCGCCTGTCGAAATCGAAATCCCAAAGCCCGCAGCGGCCGCGCGACAGCGCCGTTTCGACGCGGAGGTTCGATTCCACAAAGATATCGTCGGCATCGCGGGCGCGCTTCACCTGCATGTAGTAGGCGTAGAGGATGACGAGCAGGATCGAGGAGATGCCTGCGAAGAGTGTCACGTTTAGCGTGACTTCGTCCCGCCAGAGCTTGCCGATCCGCTCCAGCGATGTCGCGGCGACGACATACCCCCCGGAGCCGCCGATCAGAGTAATCTCGGCGTAGTACGGACGGTCGCTGATCGTCGTCTCGATGACGCCAGCGCGATCGCCGAAACGGCGGATTGCCGAGATCTCCGAGAAGAAATCACCGACGCTGGCGCCAAGATAGGCTGAGCCGGCCGCCGTAGCTGCAAACACCTTGCCGCCAGGCTGTACCAGCAGCACGAAGGCGCCGTCGTCCAGGCGATCCTGCGGCAGAAAGCGCGCCAGCCGAGCCTGCGCCTGCACCGCGTCGGCGGCCTCGAATATTTGGTCGGCATCGGCGAAGGCCGCAGCAGCGGTTGCGGCGGCGAGCGCGGTGGAGTGACGGGCCGCAGCCTCGGTTCGACTGTACTCGGAGACCATTCCGAAAAAATGTGACGCAGCCACAACCGCAAGGAAGGCCACGATCAGGATCGGGATAATTCGCTTCAGGACGATTTCGACCTGGGACAGGTTGCGCGAGGACGACAAGGAAACACTTGAGCGCTTGGCTGAAAAGCTATCACGCCAGGCCAGGAGGCCGTCGAAGTCGACACGCAGCCGTCCGTCGGCTGCGGTTGCCCGCCGCACGTTCATCATCTCTTCAGCCTTGATCCCTCGTGTGATTCGCAGCGCCGCTCGCCCGAACCTAACTCAATGAATCACTGGTGATTCGCCTTGTCCAGAGGAAAAGGTAAAAATCTGTTAACTGATTCTAGATGCTGATTTTTCTTCGGCGGTCGGAATGTCGCTGCGAGCCTCGCGGCGACATTCGACGGCAGATCACCCTTTGAGAGTGCGTTCGACAATATCGCGGACGTCGGTCGAAAGCTCGGCAGCCCGTTCGATTTCCAACAGGGCGGCACGGGCGTGATCCTGCCGAACCGGCTCAAGGGAACGCCAGGAACGCATTGACGTCAGGATGCGGGCAGCCAACTGAGGGTTGCGCTGATCGATGTCGAGAATCTCGCGAGCGAGGAAGCGGTAGCCTTCTCCATCGGCGCGGCCGAAGCCGGTCGGATTGGCGAAAGCGAAGGTGCCGATAAGCGAACGAACGCGATTGGGGTTGGTCCTCTTGAACAGAGGATTTTCCATCAGCTTCAGCACGCGATCGAGCGTGCCGGCGCCCGGTATGGTTGCCTGCACGGAGAACCATTTGTCGACAACCAGTGCGTTTCCAGCAAAGCGATCCCGGAAGATCGACAACGCTTCGGCAGCTTCCGCACTGTCCGGAAAGCGGTGCGCAAGGATCGTCAGCGCATGCAGCAGGTCGGTCATGTTGTTGGCAGCATCGAAGGCGGCCTTGGCGCGTGCCGGCGAATTCTCGGCGTAGGAGAGGTAGGTCAGGGCAGCGTTGCGCAAGGCACGGCGACCGGCACTCGTTGCGTCCGGGCTAAAGGCGCCTGGTGTCGTCATCGAGTCATAGAGTGCGACGAAAGTGTCCCGTCCTGCGTCGGCGACTTGCTTCATCACCGCCTGGCGTCCGGCATGGATTGCGTCCGGATCGTTATTGCCCCCGAGTTCGCGGGCAATATCGGCTTCACTTGGCAGCGCCAGGGCCTGGGCGCGGAAGGCGGGCTCAAGGCTCTCGTCAGCCCCGGCGACTACAAGGGTGTCGACGAATGTTCCTTCAGAACCGACGGTCTTTCCTTCACGGGCATCGCGCGCTGCGTTCAGAAGGGTCGGAAGCGCAAGGTCCGTCAGGGCCTGCCATCGCGCGAAATGGTCAGTCTCATGGCGGGCAAGTAGCGCCAAGTCGGCGGGCGACTGGTCGAAATGGAGATTGATCGGCGCCGAGAAGCTGCGATTGATCGAGACCACGGGCCGCGTCTGGACGCCGTGGAATACGACTGTTTGGGTGCGCGCAGTCAGATGCAGCACGCTGCCGGCATATTCGGCACCTTCGACGGAGGTCGGAGCTATGGCCACACCGTCTTCAGCGAAGAGCTGCAAACTCAGCGGGATGTGCATCGGCCTCTTCTCTGACTGGCCGGGCGTCGCCGGGACCATCTGCTCGAGCGAGAGGCTGAAGGTCTTTCCGGCAGCGTCATAGGATCCCGAAGCGGTAACCAGCGGCGTGCCGGCCTGATGGTACCAGAGCGAGAACTGTGCGAGGTCGCGCCCGCTTACGCCCTCGAAGCATTTGACGAAGTCCTCGATCGTGACGGCCTGGCCGTCGTGGCGATCGAAGTAGAGGTCCATGCCTTTCTTGAACGTGTCCTTACCGAGCAGCGTTGCGATCATTCGCGTGACTTCGCTGCCCTTCTCATAGACGGTCGTTGTGTAGAAGTTGTTGATTTCGCGATATTTCGTGGGCCGAACCGGATGGGCAAGCGGACCCGCATCCTCCGGGAACTGCTCGGATTTTAGGTGGCGGACCTCAGCGATGCGCTTGACCGGTCGCGAGCGCTGGTCGGCAGAGAACTCGTGATCACGATAGACGGTCAGTCCTTCCTTCAGGCACAGCTGGAACCAGTCGCGGCAGGTGATGCGGTTGCCGGTCCAGTTGTGGAAGTATTCGTGCGCGATGATCGCTTCGATGTTGGCGTAGTCGCTATCCGTAGCCGTTTCCGGATCGGCAAGGACGTACTTGTCGTTGAAGACGTTGAGGCCCTTGTTCTCCATGGCGCCCATGTTGAAGTCGGAGACTGCGACGATCATGAAGATGTCGAGATCGTACTCGCGTTCGAAGACGTCCTCGTCCCACTTCATCGAGCGCTTCAGCGCGTCCATCGCATAGGCGGCGCGCGGTTCCTTGCCATGCTCGACATAGATCTTCAGCGCGACCTCGCGACCGGACATCGTCGTGAACGTATCTTCGATGACACCAAGATCGCCGGCGACCAATGCGAAGAGATAGCTTGGCTTCGGATGCGGGTCGAACCAGGCGGCAAAGTGCTTGCCTTCGCCATAGCCAGCGCCGCCGAGGAAATTGCCATTCGATAGCAGCAGCGGATTGGCAGCCTTGTCGGCAATGATGTTGACCGTGTAGGGCGCCAGGACGTCGGGGCGATCCGGGAAATAGGTGATGCGGCGGAAGCCTTCGGCTTCACACTGCGTGCAGTAGATACCGCCGGTGCGGTAGAGGCCCATCAGCTTCGTATTGGCTTCTGGGTTGATGATCGTTGTGATCGTCAGTTCGAACGGCTCGGATGCCGGCAGATCGCGGACTGTCAGGCTTTCAGGCGTTACCGTGTATTGGTTCGCCGGCATTTCCATCTGGTCGAACAGCAGGCCGGACAGTGTCAACTCATCGCCATCGAGCACCAGCGGGGCCTTGGGATCGACGCCTTCGCGGCGATGGAAGATCAGTCGTGCCTCGACCTTGGTTTCCGTGGGATCGAGTTCGAAGGTAAGGTCCACGCGTTCCAGAACGAATTCGGTGGGCTGGTAGTCTGCCAGATTGATGACCTGGCCGGTATCTGTACGCATGATGCTCCCTGAAGACCTTGAGCGGATGACTGCTTCGTCTGCGGAGTGGGCACTCCGCCACATATTTTGAGGGCATGATTACATTAAAGTCTGAACTAAAGTTAAAGCGAAATCGCGGCAGCGGAAGATTTGGAGACTCTGGGAGCGGCTATATCTGGGCGGATCTGGGAATGGGATTTGAGGTTGATGGCTGCTTTGATCGCCTCGTCGCCTTGAGTTCGCTGAACGACGACTGTGCTTCGTATTGTCGGCGCTGAGATCTCGGGGTTTGTACCAATTTTCCTCGGTTGCAACGAGTATCGAGAGTGGCGGTCATCTGGTTTGCTCGGTGGCTCTGTAAACTTTCCGATTTTCTATCTGTTCATTCGGCACAACGACTGTCACAGTCATGCTGCGTCGAGTCTGGCGCGTTCTCCTGCTTCAAAACAGCAATACAAGAGTTCAAGACATGCGGTCGGCTACGGGAAACCCGATGAGGGGCATTGCGTTCAAGGTCGGCTCGGTTGTTGTCTTCCTTGCAATGCAGACCTTCATCAAGCTTGCCGGCAGCGACATCCAGCCGGGGCAGGTGACTTTCTGCCGTTCCTTCTTTGCGCTGTTTCCGATCATGGCCTACCTAGCCTATCGCGGGCAGTTGCGATCGGCATTCTTTACTGCCAATCCGATCGGACACCTGAAGCGGGGAATACTCGGCATCATATCGATGGGACTAGGCTTCTACGGGCTGCTGCACCTGCCGCTACCAGAGGCGATTGCGCTCGGCTACGCGATGCCGCTTGTCGCCGTGATTTTTGCGGCGCTGTTCCTCGGCGAAACCGTACGAATCTATCGCTGGAGCGCGGTACTTTTCGGAATGGTGGGCGTGGCCATCATCTCCTGGCCGAAGCTCACGCTTTTTCGCGAGGGCGGCATCCATGCCGAGCAGGCGATCGGTGCGATCACGGTGCTGCTGGCTTCCGTGCTCGGCGGTATGGCAATGATTCAGGTGCGGCGATTGGTCGAGGAAGAGAAGACGGCGACAATCGTTCTCTATTTTTCGATCATTGCTGCAGTGTTCTCGCTCGTGACGGTTCCGTTCGGTTGGCAGGTCCTTGATCTGAAACCGCAATTGCTTCTCGTTGCGGCCGGCTTCTGTGGGGGCGTGGCGCAAATCCTGCTCACGGAGAGCTATCGGCACGCAGATGTCTCGACGGTTGCTCCGTTCGAGTACACATCGATCGTCATCGGAAGCGTCATCGCCTATTTTGTGTTTGGCGATGTCCCAGGCGGCAGTACGCTGATGGGGACTGCGATTGTCGTCGCAGCCGGGATATTCATCATCTACCGCGAACACCAACTTGATCTGGAGCGCCGCGCCGCCCGGCAAGCCGGATCGTGAAAGCCGCCTCCATCTTTTGTGATCGTTTCGCTGAAGTTCTCTCGTTATGCGGGAGAAATTCAAACGAAATAGTGAACGTATCCGAACGTTTGTTGCGGCTTATGAACTTGACGAAGCTTCATTTATTCGCGAATGCGCATGTTATTGGGTTGATCGGACGTCGTGGTGCCTCGGGAGTGCCGACGCCGGGTATGCGCGCGTCGGGAGAAAGATGCCTTTTAGTGCCGAAGACTTGGTTGCGAACCCGAAGTTCATCCTAGCCATCCGCTTCCACGCGGGGCGCATGCGCGGCATGTTCGATGCTGGCCCACGACTGGCACGATTGCTTGCTTCCCAGCAGCGCTGGCTGCTGACGCAGACCGCTTACGCCCTTGCCATGGAGCGCGATCCTGGTGATCCGGCGTCAGGTTTCACAGCTGCCCGACTGACGGGCGAGATCACGTCCCGCAAGGTGGCTAGCCGCAACACGGTGCTGAGCTTCATCGAGGAACTCTTCACCTATCGCTTCATAGCCTACGAGCCAGGGGCGGAGCGACGTCGTCCGCGCCACTTCGAGCCGGCGGAGATCAGTCATCAGGCGATATTGGGATGGCTCGTCTCGAACCTAGGAGCCCTTGATTTGGTGGACGGTGGAAACCGGGCCGCCCATGTTGGGGCCCATCCGGAATTGGTTCGAATCCTTCAGCCGCGTATCGCACGCAATTGCCTTCAAGATCCATTGTGGCGGGAGCCCGCGGAGCAGGTGGCGCTTTTCCTGTGGACCGACGCTGGGGGTCTGATCGTCGATCACCTGGTATCGCGAATGGATTTGCTAGGAAATGACCCCGAGCGCGTTGTGGTCGGGCATCTCGACAGTCGCGCCCTTGCGGCGGATTTCATGATATCGCGCACGCACTTGCAGCGGCTTTTTGCCAAAGCAGCGCAGCAAGGATCTATTGGCTGGGATACGACCGAAAGGAAACCTCTACTCTGGATGTCGCGCTCGTTCGTCGAACAGTACAGTCAGTGGCAAGCGATCAAGTTCGCGTACGTGGATGAGGCGTTCCACTGGGGAACGAGATAGTCGCGACAAAGCGCCGGCTACTCAGCGGCCAGATCCGCCAGAATGCGCTTGGCGATAAGGCCACGCAATGGGAGGCCAGCAAATGCCAGCCTCGACCTCAATATTGCTGAAAATCCGCAAAGATCGTGGCGGGACGTGCGATGCGTCCGCTGGCGCCGGTACCGCGAGCAACCATCTGCTCGTTGGTGGCGAAGCCGATGCGGCTGTAGCTTTGCGTTGTGCGACCCTGCTCATTGGCAAGGCGAAGGGTTTCAAACCCGCAGTGGATAGGACGAAAACGTGCAGTCATTGCCTTGGTTCCTGTTGATTCCTCCCAAGACACACCACTATATTGCACTGCAACATGATGTTTTCAATGCGTTAGAATAAGAGGCAGGTATGCGTAAATCGCATAGATGTTTTCATAAAACGTTTATATTTGCCTATTTTTGGAGCAAACTAGAGTGCTGCCAGTTTGGCCTGAAAAGCCAAAAGATCGTTCCAGGCCAACCGCTTGTTGACGGGTGCCGTCAATAGATCTTGCGGATGCAATGTCGCGATCGCGGGAACGACGCGGTTCCCGACCGCGATCTCCCGCCATTGCCCGCGCAAACCGTGAATCGTGTCATTATCGCCGAAAAAAACCCGGGCAGCAAAATTGCCGAGCACGAGAATTGCCTTTGGCTCGGCAAGCGCGATCTGCCGCTCGATGAAGGGCCGGCAGATATCCATCTCGGCGGTAGACGCAATGCGATTGCCGGGGGGGCGCCAGGGAATGACCTGCGTCAGCAGTATGGCATTGCGCTGCAGACCGATTGCGGCGAGCATCTTGTCAAGCAGTTGCCCAGGTCGCCCGGCAAAGGGTTGGCCTTCGCGATCATCGTCGGCCCCTGGCGCCGAACCGATGACCATGATTCCGCTTGTCGCATCTCCGCTGGCGAAGATCGTCGAACGTGCGCTGTGCTTGAGATTGCATCCGTTGAATGCCTCGATCGCCGTTTTCAGCTCCTGCAGCGAACGGGCGCTCTCAGCCGTGACGCGTGCCTGTTGCACGGCCTCGCCATCCGGGATTGAAGGCTGCGGTCGCTGGGCGGCACGCTCGGGGGCAGGTGCATTCCTCTGTGCCGCCTGAGCCGCCGGGCGTGGCGAAGCTTCCCGAGCTTCAGTGGCCTGGGGGGAAGAGGCTGCATTCCGTCGCGCCGCCTTCATTGCCTCGAACTCCGCGAAGCGGTCGACGGCTTCCTCCTCGAGCAGCCATTCCACCCCCGCTTCGGCATGGAAATGCAGAAGCGCGGCGAGTTCGCCCGGAGAGAGTTCGTTGACGGAGATCATGACGGCGACCTTAGCGAAGCCGAGACGTCAATGAAAGAGCGCTCTGGCCACGAGCCGACCTATTGCACCGCCCATTGCGTGATGTCCTCGCGTTCGCCAATCAATGCCAGGCCGTGCGCGATGGAAAGCAGCTCGCCCCCGGTCTCGATGCGGTCCGTATCGAAGCGCTCTGTGAAGATGCGGCGCACAGCCGGGACAAACGACGTGCCCCCGGTGAGGAACACCTTATCGATCATATCAGATGTCGTGTTCGTCTTCTCCAGCACGTCGTCGAGGGCGCCTTCGATCCGCGCGAGGTCATCTGCAATCCAGCTCTCGAAGTCGGCCCGGCGGATTGTACGGTGACCGCCACGGCCGAGAGGGGCGAAGTCGAAGGCTGCCTCGTCCGAAGCCGATAGGGCCATCTTCGTGGCCGACACGGCCTGATAGAGCGGATAACCCTCGTCGTGATCGACCAGATCGATGAAGGTCTCAAGCTTCTCAGGTTCGAGCGCCGTGCGCACGAGCTTTTTGAGATCCCCGAATTCGCGCGACGTCTTGAAAATGGAGAGCTGGTTCCAGCGGCCGAAGCTTGAATAGTAGTTCGTGGGAACTTCAAGGATCTTGTCGAAGCTCTTGAAATGACTCCCCTTGCCGATCTGCGGGGCAACGATGTTGTCGATCATGCGATAGTCGAAGTGGTCACCAGCGATCCCGACGCCCGAATGACCGATGGGGGTCGCCGTCAGTTTTCCGCCGACCGTTTCGAACCGGATGAGCGAATAGTCGGTCGTACCACCACCGAAGTCGGCAACGAGCACAGTGGCGTCCGACGTCAGATTCTGCGCGAAGTAGAATGCAGCCGCCACCGGTTCGTAAACGTAGTGAACTTCTGGAAAGCCGAAGCGGGATAGCGCCTCGTTGTAGCGCTCCGTCGCCAGCGCAGGGTCAGGGTTCGCGCCGGCAAAATGCACGGGGCGGCCGGTAACGATGCGCTTGACGTCGGACGGCCAATTGTCACCGGCGTAGTTGCGCAGGCGCCTTATGAAGACCTCCATCAGATCCTCGAAACTGTGACGCTTCGCGTAGATGAGGGTGCCCTGGAAAAGAGCGCTTGCCGCAAAGGTCTTGATCGACTGCAGGAACCGGCAGTCACCGGGATTATCGATAAATTGCCGGATCGCAGCATGGCCCGCCTCAACCTTCAAGGCTGAAGCGCCGAGTTGCGGATCCTTCATGAAGGACAGGGCAGTGCGCATGCTGTCGGCACTGCCGGCCGCGCTCGTAAAGGCCATTGAGTGCGTCGTTTGCCCGTCTGCCGTGGCCAAAACCGTGTTCGTTGTGCCGAAGTCGAATCCCAGCGCTTGAGCCATGCTCGCACCTCATCCTGCCGATTATGTTTTGAGATCGGGAGGCCAGCCTCCGCGAAGGCGCGGAAACGGCGCGCCCGAATTCAAGGAGGGCGCGTGATGCCACAGAGGCCGTTGTTATTCAAGGCTTGAAGCGAAAAATGCGGCGGGCGCCATTGGCGCCCGCTTCTCGTTCATTCGGCGGCTATTGCTTGAGGCATGTCCTCATTGTGCTCGGTCTTCTTCTTGCGACCGAGACCGAGAAGCCAATCGCTAAGCCTGCCCATTTCGACGAAGATAACCGGGGTGATGAACAGCGTTAGCGCTTGCGACACGACAAGACCGCCGACGACTGCAATGCCGAGCGGCTGGCGTAGTTCCGAGCTTGCCCCACTTCCGAGCGCGATCGGAAGTGCGCCGAGGAGGGCACAGAAGGTCGTCATCATGATCGGGCGGAAGCGTCGGACGCAGGCTTCATGGATCGCTTCCGACGGCGACATGCCATTGCCGGAGCGCAGGTTTTCCAATGCGACGTCGATCATCATGATCGCATTCTTCTTGACGATGCCGATCAGCATCAATAGGCCGATGAGGGCGATGATCGAAAGATCGAAGCCCATCACCTTCAGTGCCAGCAAGGCGCCGAGTGCCGCGGCCGGCAGGCCTGAAAGAATCGTCAACGGATGGATGAAGCTCTCGTAGAGGACGCCGAGCACGACATAGATGGTCAGCACGGCCGCCAGAATCAGCAGCGGAGTGTTGCCCTGAGATTGCTGGAATATCTGCGCGGTGCCGCCGTAGGACGTAAAGACGTCCGCGGGCATATTGATATCCTTCTTGATCTGGTCGATCGCGGCTGTGGCGTCGCCGAGCGCTTCGCCTGCAGGTAGATTGAACGAGACCGTTGTCGAGACAAGCTGACCGGTCTGATTGATGGTCACCGGGCCTGTCGTGCGCTGGACCGTCGCAAAGTTCGACAGGGGAACCAGGGCGCCGCCGTTGGACGCGACGCGGATTTCCTGAAGCTTCTGATCGTCCCATGGCTTGCTGGTGTCATATTCCACGATCACGTCATAGCTGTCGCCGGTCGACTGAATCTGTGCCGCCGTATAGCCGCCAAAGGCTTCCTGCAGCGTCATACGCAACTGTCCGTCGGTGATGCCGAAGGCCGCCGCCTTCTCGGTGTCAACGACGATATTGGCTTGCAATGCGTTGTTCTGCGCGTCGGAAGCCACGTCGGTGAAACGCGGGTCGGCGCGCATCGCTTGCTGGATCTTGTTTGCCCAGATGTTCGTCTGATCGGCGCTCAGTGCCTGGACGACCAACTGGTATTGGCTCGCCGTCTGGCGGCCGCCGAAGCGGAGGCTCTGCTGCGGCGTTATGTAGGCCTGAAGGCCCGGAATCTTGCTAATGCTCGCTCGCAACTCCCTCAAGGTCTGATCAAGTGGCGGACGTTGATCCTTGTCCTTGAGCTCGACATACATAGTGCCGTTGTTGAGTGGGCTGCGTGCATTGCCGCCGACAATCGACATAACGTGGTTGACGGCGGGGTTTTGCTTCACGAGTTCTGCGGCCTGGTTCTGCAGCGCCTGCATTGCTGGATAGGAAATGTCCTGACGAGCGCGCGTCGTGATGTTCAGGCGGCCGATATCTTCGGTGGGGAAGAAGCTCGAGGGCAGCGTCATGAACAGGTAGATGGTCAACCCGACAGACGCCACGAACAGTGCAAGAACCGTCGGGCGATGCTCCAGGCACCAGCCGACCGATCTCTCGTAGCCTCTGAGCGTCCGCTCGAAACCGGCGTCGAACCAGCGGATGAAGAGCGGGGGCCGCTCGTGGCCGCTACCGAGGCGCGACGCCAACATCGGCGTCACTGTGAGCGAAACGATTGCAGAGGCCACGATCGCAATGGCAACGACCATGCCGAACTCGTTGAATATACGGCCGACGACCCCGCCCATCAGAAGGATCGGGATGAAGACGGCAATCAGCGATACGGACATCGAAATGATGGTGTAGCTGACTTCGCCGGCGCCCTTGATCGCCGCATCGAGAACCGGCATTCCTTCCTCGACATGCCGGAGAATGTTTTCCAGCATGACGATCGCGTCATCAACCACAAGGCCGACGGCAAGCGTCAGTCCGAGCAACGAGATGTTGTCGATGCTGTAGCCGAGCACATACATCATGCCGAAGGTGGAGATCAACGATAGTGGTACGGCGAGCCCGGGAATGATCGTTGCCGTCAGATGGCCGGTGAAGAGGTAGATAACCAGGACGACGAGGCCGATCGTCAGGAGTAGCGTGAATTTGACGTCCGCTATCGCGTCCTTGATTGGCTGCGCTGAATCGTTCATGACCTTCGTCGAAACCGAGGCCGGAACCTCGGCGTGCAGGCCAGGCAGCTTCGCTCTGATCGCGTCGACAACCTCAACGGTATTTGCATCGGGCTGACGTTGAATGGCGAGAATGATGCTGCGGTTGCCATCGTACCAGCTGCCGGTATTCAGATTCTCGACGCTGTCTTGCACGTCGGCGACATCGCCGAGATGGATCGGCGCGCCGTTCGGATTGGCAATGACGAGCGTGCGGAATTCGTTGGCATTGGTCCGTTGGGTGTTCGCATTGATCGTCATACTTTGCGTGTTGTTCTGTAGAGAGCCGACGGGAACCTGGCTGTTGGCCGCAACCAGCGCCTGGTTGACCGTGTCGATGCCGATGCCGCGGTTGAGAAGCTTGTTCGGATCAACCTCGACCCGAACTGCGTAGGTCTGCGCGCCGAATACCGAAACCTCGGCGACGCCGGGAAGCGTCGAGAGGGATGGCGAGATGATGTCTTCGGCAATCTCATCGAGCTTGCTGCGGGGCACGGTGTCGCTCTGCACAGCAAGCAGCATGACCGGCGCATCCGCGGGATTCGTCTTGCGGTAGCTTGGCGGCGTCGTCATGTTGTCGGGGAGCTGGCGCGTCGCGTGCGAGATCGCCGCCTGAACGTCGGCAGCCGCCGCGTCGATATCGCGGTTGAGGTCGAACTGCAGAACGATGCTCGTATTGCCGAGCGAGTTCGTGGCGCTGATTTCGCTGATGCCGGGAATTGTCTGGAACTGCTTGATCAGCGGCGTGGCGACCGAGGTCGCCATCGTCTGCGGTGAGGCGCCTGTCAGAGCGGCGGAAACGTTGATCGTCGGGAAATCGACCTGCGGCAGGGCTGCCACCGGTACGAGTTGATAGCCAGCAAGGCCGGCAAGCACGACGCCGATGGCAAGCAGCGTTGTCGCGACAGGACGTCGGATACAGAAATTCGGTATCATTCTTCCGTGCCCGCTGTGATGATTTCGGTCTTGCTCGAGGTTTGGGCCGCAGAGGCAACGTTCAATGCCTTGTCGTCGAACTGTTCCTTCACCGCCTGCTGATCAACCAGCTGAGCCTGGCCCTCGATGATGACGTGATCGCCTTCCGCGAGGCCTTTTGAGATGGCCGTGAAGCCGCCGTTTGCACGCGCCACGGTGACGGGCGTCACGTGCGCTTTCCCATCGCGCGCGACAATGGTGAAGAAGCCGTCCGCGCCCGGGCTGACCGCCAGGGTCGGAACGACGACCTGCTGCTCATTGTTGTTGAAGTGGACGACAATGTTGACCGACTGACCGGGCCAGAGTGCACCAGAAGCATTCTCGAACTTTGCTTTGGCAAGGATAGTGCCAGACGCCGGATCAACGGTATTGTCGTAGAAGCTGATATGACCCTGGTGCGGCTTGCCCTTGTCGGATTGCGGAACCGTGCTTACTTCCACCGGCCCTGCGGCGAGGGCGAGCTTCAATTGCCTCAGATCGCGCTCCTGCAGGTGGAACTTCACATAGATCGGATCGTACTTTGCGATCGTTACGATCGCCGAGCCGGCGTTCAAAAAGGCGCCGGGGCTCACCGAGATGTCGCCGAGGCGTCCGTCAAAGGGCGCGCGGATATCGGTGTGCTCGAGCAGAACCTGATCGGCCGCCAGCGCCGCCTTGTCCGCCTCGACCGTGGCCGCCGCCGTGTCGCGCGCGGCCTTCGCCTGATCGTAGCTTTGCTGTGTACCGGCCTTTGAGCTCAGCAAGTCGTTGGCGCGTGCCAGCGCTGTCTCGGCCTCCGCCAGGGTGGCCTGGTCGCGGACGACCATGGCGCTGTCCTTGTCGACCGTCGCTTGTGCCGTGCGGGCATCAAGCTCGGCGATCAGATCTCCCTGTTTGACAGTGGCGCCGTCCGACGCGAGGATCTTCGTAACGATCCCTTGTTCCTGGGCCGCGATCGTCGTGGTGTCGTCCGCATCAGCCCAGCCGGAGGCCGTCACATCTCGCGGCAGGATGGTCTTCACCACCGCGACCGTCTTTACCAGCGTTGGCCCGCCGTTGCGGTTGCGGCCCTTGCCGCCGCCCTTTTGATCACTGGATTTCTGGGAGGCATCGCCGGCCGTTTGGCCACCGTCGACCGCATCAGCCTGTTGCGGCGCCTTCGGTAAAAATTGAGAAAGATAAGGGATGCGTTCCCTATATTGCCATGCGCCAATGCTGGCAGCAGCGATGATGCAGACCGTGACCAAGAATTTCTTCATGAGCGAGACCGGGTTGGGACAAAATTGCGCGTAAATCCAGGTTCTATTGAACCACGCTTATTACGGCGCAAAAAAGACACAATTAGCCAAGCGGCCATCACTAAGTGGTTATAATAGCTTAAATTTCTGTAATGAAAGAATGTGCTGATGTGACCTTTTGTAGGCATTGCGAAGGTTCAATCGCACACATTCTCGCAATTTCCCTTTTGCAATCAGACGGAACGGGCAGCGCCGCCATCGCAGCGCACCAGACTGCCGGTGATGTAACTCGCGGGCTGGCTGCAAAGAAAGGCGGCGGTTGCCGCAAACTCTTCGACCGTTCCGTAGCGACCGACGGGAATCGCAGCTTCCTTTGCCGAACGGATTTCATCGAGGCTTTTGCCTGTCCTTTTGGCGGCGGCGCCATCGAGGTCGTCGAGGCGACCGGTCAGGATGCTTCCGGGAAGCAGAAGATTCGACGTGATTCCAAAGCGTCCGATCTCTGTTGCCAGCGTCTTGCTCCAACCGGCGAGGGCAGGGCGTAGCGTGTTCGAAAGCGCGAGGTTGGCGATAGGTTCGATGACGCCCGATGATGCGACGGTGAGAATACGCCCCCAACCTTGTTCCTTCATGGGTGGTAGCAGTGCATTGGTGAGCGCGATCACCCGCAGCACCATCGAAAAGAAATAGGTTTCCAGCCTTTCGGTCGTCATGTCGTGCGTCGTTCCCGGCGTCGGGCCGCCGGTGTTGTTGACTAGGATATCGACGCCGCCAAGCTTGGCGCGTACGGCGGCGGTTACGGTCTCCACGAAGGTCTCGTCGGAGAGATCGGCCCAGATCCAGTCGGCCTTGCCATTTCCTTCGGCGTTGATGGCGCGGCAATTTGCCTCCAGTGTTTCGCCGCTCCGCCCGCAAAGGAGCACATTCGCCCCCTCGCGCGCCAAAGCCACGGCGATGCCATGACCCAATCCGCGCGACGACGCTAGAATGAGTGCGCGCTTGCCTTTGATGCCGAGATCCATCTCGAATTCCTCCTGTCGTCCGTCTCTCTATACGGCGCGTAGAGTGGCGGCGAAAGCGGCGCTCGTCATTTGTTTATCATTTGACGTTTACGTAAGGTGCGTATATTTATCTGGCGCTAGAAATACTGTTGCGCGAATTGGGGGATTCGCTGTCGTTTCCCGGCTCGACAATAGCCCTCTGTTTTGACAAGAGATAACCCCATCACGGGGAATATGGCCGCAATGTCGGCCAAGCGGAGATGGATGCATGACCGATACGACTGAACTGCCCGAACGCGAGAGCATGGAATTTGACGTGGTGATCGTCGGTGGCGGTCCTGCGGGGCTTTCCGCCGCGATCCGGCTGAAGCAGGTCAATCCGGATCTCTCGGTAGTCGTCCTGGAGAAGGGCGCCGAAGTCGGAGCGCATATCCTGTCGGGTGCCGTCGTCGATCCGATCGGCATCGACCGCCTGCTGCCCGGCTGGCGCGAGGAAGCAGATCATCCGTTCAAGACGGAGGTAACCGACGACCACTTCCTGGTGCTCGGCCCGGCAGGCTCCGTGCGCCTGCCGAATATCCTGATGCCGCCGCTGATGAGCAATCACGGCAATTACATCGTATCGCTTGGGCTCGTCTGTCGCTGGCTGGCCACCAAGGCCGAAGAACTTGGCGTCGAGATCTATCCGGGCTTTGCCGCAACCGAAGTGCTCTACAACGGCGAAGGTGCCGTCATCGGTGTTGCTACCGGCGACATGGGCATCGAGAAGAACGGCGAACCCGGCCCGAACTATACGCGAGGCATGGCGCTTCTCGGTAAATATGTGTTGATTGGCGAAGGCGTGCGCGGCTCGCTCGCCAAGCAACTGATCGCCAAGTTCGATCTATCCAAAGACCGCGAGCCCCAGAAATTCGGCATCGGCATCAAGGAACTCTGGCAGGTCAAGCCGGAGCGCCACCGCCAAGGTCTGGTGCAGCACTCCTTCGGCTGGCCGCTCGGCATGAAGACCGGCGGCGGCTCGTTCCTCTATCATCTGGAAGATAACCTTGTGGCCGTCGGTTTCGTCGTCCACCTGAACTACAAGAACCCGTACCTTTACCCGTTCGAGGAGTTCCAGCGCTTCAAGACGCATCCGGCGATCCGCACGACATTCGAGGGCGGCAAGCGGCTGTCCTATGGCGCGCGCGCGATCACCGAGGGCGGCTACCAGTCGGTGCCGAAGCTGTCCTTCCCCGGCGGCGCGCTGATCGGCTGTTCGGCCGGCTTCGTCAACGTGCCGCGCATCAAGGGCAGCCACAACGCAGTGTTGTCGGGCATTATGGCGGCCGAGCGGATCGCGGCTGCGATCGCCGCTGGCCGCGCCAATGACGAAGTGGTCGAGATCGAGAACGACTGGCGTTCGAGCGACATCGGCAAGGATCTGAAGAAGGTGCGCAACGTCAAGCCGCTGTGGTCGAAATTCGGCACGGCGATCGGTGTGGCACTCGGCGGCCTCGACATGTGGACGAACCAGCTCTTCGGCCTCTCCATCTTCGGCACGCTGAAGCATGGCAAGACGGATGCGGCGTCGCTGGAGCCGGCCTCCAGGCACAAGCCGATCGCCTATCCGAAGCCGGACGGTGTTCTGACCTTCGACCGTCTCTCCTCGGTGTTCCTGTCGAACACCAACCACGAGGAAGACCAGCCGGTGCACCTCCAGGTGAAGGACATGGCGCTGCAGGTATCGTCCGAGCACGACATCTATGCCGGTCCCTCGACCCGCTACTGTCCGGCCGGCGTCTACGAATGGGTGGAAAAGGATGGCAAGGCGACCTTTGTCATCAACGCCCAGAACTGCGTCCACTGTAAGACCTGCGACATCAAGGACCCCAACCAGAACATCAATTGGGTTCCGCCGCAGGGCGGTGAGGGGCCCGTCTATCCGAATATGTAGGGTGCAGGCATGAGCGACGCCTGCATCATACGGCAGGCGCGTCTCGATGAATTGCCGCGCCTGACCGAGATCGAAATCGACGCCTTCGCGACACTGGCCGAGGCGCTCGGCGTCGTCAGGGAACCGCACGCGCTTCCGCAAGATATTCTGCGGGAATCGCTCGACGCGGGCCTGCTGCTTGTTGGCGCCGATGACGATGATCGGCCGGTTGGCTTTCTCGCGGCGGAGGAGATCGCAGGCACGCTCTATGTGATCGAACTGGATGTTTGCCGGGATTGGCAGCGCAGGGGCGTCGGGCGGCGTTTGATGTCGGCTGCGATCGAGATGGCCCGCACATGTCGGCTTAGGGCGCTGACGCTGACAACCGATCGCGACGTTCCATTTAATGCGCCCTTCTATGAGACCCTCGGCTTTGTGCTGCCGAGGGCGGAGGCCGTACCGCAGTTCCTGCAAAAAAAGCTGGATCAGGAAACTGAGGTCGGGATGGACCCGGAACGGCGGGTCGCGATGATCCTTGCCCTTTGAAGAGTCAATCGAGGCGCCGCGGAAAAAGGAAATAGGCCGGCGGAATGAGCGCCGACCCAATGATATGTGTTGAACTACCGCCGCGAGGCGATACCGGTCGAGAGTGCCACGCCGAGCCCGGTGATCACGGCAGCGGCAATCTCTGCGATGCCGATCTCCTCTCCAAGCAGCATTCCGCCGCCGATCGTCGCCAGCACCGGCGTAATCGCCGTGAAGGCTGCTGCCTGCGTGCCGCCCAGAGCATGAACGGCAAGACCATAGGCGACCGTCGCAACAAGGCCGGAAAGAACGCCTTGGCTCAAGACCTGCAGGCCTATTTCGGCAAACGGTGCGCTGGTAATCGACGTGCCGAAGACGACAGCAAGGCCGACATGGATCAGGAACGACCAGATGGCGATGAGCGCGCTGGCCTGCATGGCCGTCAGGCCGGAGCGGCGGAACGCGTGCGTGTAGCTTGCCCAGAGGATTGCTCCCATCGGCAGCAGGACGAAGCTGCTCCAGGGGAGAGCCGCCCCCACGAGGCTGCGAATAAGCAGGATGGCCACACCCGCGACAATCGCGGCTAGGCCGAGCACACGCATGGAGTCCGGTCGTTCCCGAAAGACGGCGACTCCAATGAGGGCAGTTGCGAGCGGCATAGAGCCGCCAAGGAGGATGCCAGCCGCAGATGCCGGGGTCGAATGGATTGCGGACGTGGTCAACTGGAAGAAGACGGCGCCCGCTCCGGCGAACATCGTGGCCAGCAGGCCGAGCGGCACACCTCTCGGCAGCAGTCCGGTTTTCAGCCAGACGGGCGCCAGAATGAGTGCTGGAACGCCGTAGCGGATCAGCCCGATATCGATCGTTCCCAGTTGTGTCGCGGCACTGTGGCGGGTTGCCAGGATCCACGTCGCCCAGATCAGGACCGTGACGACGGCACCGGCATAGCCGATGGGTATCGAGGTGGATTTTTCGTTGTTCGTAAAGGCAAGGGCACTCATCGGATCTCTCCTCTTATGGCCGTCCGCAGACTGTCCGGTTGAGAAGAGAATAGGTCGGAACGCTAAGGCATGTCCTTGCTATCTGTGCCGTCAGAATAATATGATGAGCAATTATCTGCCAAAATCTGCGGAAGGTTTTATCAATCATGCCAAGTCTTGATAAATTCGATCTGGCGATACTGCAGTGCTTGCAGGAGGATGCGCGGGCGACCAATGTGGAGATTGCCGATAAGGTCAATCTGTCGCCATCGCCGTGCTTGCGTCGAATCCGCAACCTCGAGAAGACCGGCGTCATTCGTGGCTACCGCGCTGATATCGACCGCAAGGAAGTCGGTCTCGGCTTGACCGTTTTTGTCGAACTGAAGGTCGCGCATCACAGCCGCGAGAACGCACAGGCCCAAGAGGCGGCCTTGCTCGCCATTCCGGAAGTCGTGTCGTGTTTTCTGATATCGGGAACAGCTGACTTCTTGGCGGAGGTGGTGGTTGAGGATCTCGCTGCCTACGAGCGGCTTTTGACGGACACGCTGCTGACGTTGCCGAACGTCAGCGACATCCGCTCGAACTTCGCCATTCGCAGCATGAAGACCCATGGGGCATTGAAGTTGCCAGCGCCGAAATGAAAACGGGACCCATTAGGCCCCATTAGCATGTTCAGAGCAGGGTGCCGCTGAGGATCAGCACCGCGACCGAGAAGTAGATCACCAGTCCACTCACGTCGACAAGAGTTGCGACAAACGGAGCCGAAGCACTGGCCGGATCGAGCCGCAGCTTCTGCAGGATGAAAGGCAGCATTGAGCCGGAGATCGAACCAAAGGTCACGATGCCGATCAGCGCGGTAAAGATCGTGAAACCGACCAGGACCCAGTGCTCACCATAGTCAAAGAGGCCAACATTCTGCCAGAGCGCGATGCGGGCGAAGCCGACGAGGCCGAGGATCGATCCCAGCACGATGCCCGTCGGCAGTTCGCGCAGCAGCACGCGCCACCAATCGGAGAGCTTGAGTTCGCCGAGCGCCAGCGCCCGGATGATCAGCGACGTTGCCTGCGAACCGCTATTGCCGCCCGAGCTCATGATCAGCGGCACGAACAGTGTCAGTACGATCGCCTTTTCCAGCTCGCCTTCGAAATGCTGCATGGCGCTTGCCGTCAGCATTTCGCCGAGGAAGAGGGCGCAGAGCCAGCCTGCGCGCTTGCGGATCATGCCGGCAAAGCCGATCTTCATATACGGCTTGCCGAGTGCTTCCATACCGCCGAACTTGTGGGCGTCCTCGGTCTGGTCGGCGATCATCGTGTCGATCACGTCGTCGACCGTTACGATGCCGAGCATGTGTCCGTCTTCGCTGACGACAGGCAGGGCCAGCAGATTGTGCTTGCGGATCAGCCGGGCGACATCTTCCTGCGTCATCAGCGGATCGGCACGAACAACCCCTTCCTTCTGCGCAACGGTCAGAACAGGTTCGCTGGGATCGCCGGTGATCAGACGGCGCAGTGTAACGACGCTCGTCAGAACGTCGCTCACCGCATCGAGGACGTAGATGGCGTAGACCGTTTCGCGCGAACGCTCGACCTTGCGCACATGCTCCAGCGTCTGCTCGACGGTCCAGGTGTCGGGCACGCTGACGAACTCCGTCGTCATGATGCTACCGGCCGTGCGGGGAGGGTAGCCCATCAGATGTTGGACGGCGAGGCATGTCGTACGGTCAAGCCGCGAGAAAAGATGCGCGCGGGCCTCCTCGTTCATTTCCTGAAAGAGGTCCGCAACGCGGTCGTTCGCCGTGGCGTTCAGCAGGCGAGCGCCGTGCTCGACCGGCATTTCAGCGATGATCGCCGCGGCATTGTGCAGCTCAGGGCGGCCGAGAATACGGACAGCCTTCTGCTGCGGCAGCGTAACCAGGATTGCTGCAGCTTCGGGGATTTCAAGTGCGTTCAGCCGTTCGACGCGCTCGGCCGTGGTGATGGTGCCGAGGTGGTCGTTGCTGAACAAACGAGCGGCATGGCCCGCCCGCAGTGGGAAGCGATTGATGTTCATAGGCTCGCCTTTCCGTCGATCCGCCGTAGCGTCCGACGGGCGAGCCCGACAGGAGTCGGTCAGCGCACGAGGGCCGCGTACGGCAAAGGCAATCGACTGCTACTGTCGCTTGGCATCGTGATGATGGCTCCGTTGATATCCGCGGAAAACGGAAGCAATCCGCGTAGTGCTGTAGGTGGTCTTAATTGGCAGAGAAGTCAAGCGCTTGAGGCGCTTGGTGCCAGAATGCCGCACCTGCCAGCGCGGCACTTCGTTCGAGCAGCTTTTGTTTGAACTACGCGAGGCGTTAGAAGCCTTCCAGGACCAGCTTTCCTTTCGTCCGACCGCTTTCGATCATAGCGTGCGCTTTCTTCAGATTGGCAGCGTTGATCGGGCCAAGCGTCTCGCTAAGCGTCGTGCGGATCTTGCCGGCATCGACAAGTTCGGCAACCTTGTTGAGCAGCTTGTGCTGTTCGATCATATCTGGCGTGCCGAACAGCGGCCGCGTGAACATCAGCTCCCAATGGATGGACGCGGCCTTCCGCTTGAACGGAACGATGTCGAGCGTCTTCGGATCGTCGATCAGCGCGAAGCGGCCCTGCGGCGCGATGACCTCGACGATCTCCTTGATGTGCTGATCGGTATTGGTCGTCGAGAAGACAAAGCCGGGGGCGCCGAGGCCGAGTGCCGCCACCTGTACTGCGATAGGCTGCGAATGGTCGACGACGTGATGGGCGCCGAGCTGTTTGATCCATTCGCTGGTTTCGGGCCGGGATGCCGTTGCGATGACCGTCAGGTCAGTCAGCGCACGTGCGATCTGGATCGCGATCGATCCGACGCCTCCAGCGCCGCCGATGATGAGGATTGCCGGTGCCGCCCCCAGAACCGGATCTTGTACTCTCAGCCGGTCAAAAAGCGCCTCGTAAGCCGTGATCGACGTCAGAGGCAGGGCCGCCGCCGAGGCGAAGTCGAGCGTCTTCGGTTTGCGTCCAACAATCCGCGCGTCGACCAGGTGGAATTCGGCATTCGAGCCGGGGCGGTTGATGACGCCGGAGTAGAAGACTTCATCACCGGCTTTGAACAGCGTGACCTCCGGGCCGACGGACTTGACGACGCCCGCGGCATCCCATCCGAGCACCTTGAGTTCGTTCGCCGCCGGCGCAACGCTTGCGCGCACCTTCACGTCGACCGGATTGACGGACACCGCCTTGACCTCGACCAACACGTCGTGGCCCTTCGCTTCCGGAATCGGCAGGTCTACGTCGATCAACGTCGTTTCGGCGGTGATGGGCTGGGGGACCTTGTAGGCGACGGCGCGCATGGGAAACTCCTGTGTTCGTTGCACAGAGGCTAGATGCGTCCTATGCTCGACAAGCACAAGAATGCACAAATTCTGTACGTAGTACCAAAAAGGATACCGTCAAATGTCGCTTCCCCGCGCCAAGCTGACCCGCAACTTTCCAGGTTGCCCCGTCGAAGCGACATTGAGTTTTCTGGACGGCAAATGGAAGGGCGTGATCCTGTTTCATCTGATGGGGGGGACGTTGCGGTTCAACGAACTGCGTCGCAAGCTACCCTCGGTGACCCAGCGGATGCTGACGAAGCAGCTGCGTGAACTTGAGGAATCGGGTCTCGTCTCGCGGACGGTCTTTCCTGTCGTGCCGCCGCGCGTCGACTATGCGTTGACGCCCCTTGGCGAAACGCTGAAACCGGTCATCAAGGCGCTTGCCGCCTGGGGTGAGGAAAACGTCTTCTGCCTGCCGGAAGGCCGCTACCTTCGCGACGTTTCGGCTGTGTCAAGCGCCCCGGCCGCGGCGGTCGAGGCTTAGAGACGCGGCGAACACAAAGACACCGATAAACGACAGGATCGCGCCGACATAGCCGGTGGCCGCGAAGCCGTAACCCTGTGCGATGACCAGGCCGCCGAGCCAGGCACCAAGCGCATTTGCGATGTTGAACGCGGAGTGGTGCGAAGCCGCAGCAAGCGTCTGCGCATCCGCGGCGACATCCATGAGCCGGGTTTGGACGGCGGGACCTGCGGCAAAGCCGCACCCGATGCAGAATACGCAAAGCGCCAGCATGAAGGGATTGGCCGCCGTCAGGGAGAACAGCGTCAGCACGACGATGTTGAACACTAGGCTGCCGCCGATCGTTCCCATCAGCGACTTGTCGGCGAGCCAGGAGCCGACGACGTTGCCGACATTCATGCCGATGCCGAAGATGATCAGCATCACGGCGACCATGCTCTCCGGCAGCATCGCGACCTGCGTTGTGGTCGGCGCGATGTAGCTGAACATGGCAAACATCCCGCCGAACCCGACGGATGCCGTGGCGAGCGTCAACAGGACCTGAGGACGCTTGAATGCCCCGAGTTCCCGCTTGAAGCTTGCACCCGCCGCAACCCGGTCGCGGGGCACGTAGCGCCAGATCAGAGCAACCGTCAGAAGGCCGACGATGCCGACGATCGTGAAGGCAAGGCGCCAGTTGAGCGACTGCCCGAACACAGTGGCGAGCGGCGTCCCGAGCAGGGTCGCAACCGTCAGCCCGAGCATGACGCGGCCGACAGCGCGGGCGCGTTTGTGCATTGGCACCATGGATGCAGCGACGATCGCGGCGACCCCGAAGTAGGCACCATGCGGCAGGCCCGTTATGAAGCGCATCACCGTGAAGCTCTCGAAGGTTGGGGCCATCGCGCTCAAGATGTTGCCGATTGCAAAGATGCCCATGACGAGCAGCAGCAGCGAGCGACGCGCCATCTTTGCGGCAAGTACCGCGATGATCGGGGCGCCAACGACAACGCCGAGTGCATAGGCGCTGATCACGTAGCCTGCCTGCGGCGTCGTCACAGAAAAGGTGTCGGCCACGTTAGGCAGCAGGCCCATGATCGCGAATTCGCCGGTGCCGATGCCAAAGCCACCGCAGGCAAGCGCCACCTGCACGAGTGCGATCGCCGTCGGCGATGGGGCTTCGGCCACAGAGCTCGTGTCAATGGAATCGTTTACGGCGACCTGACTCAAGAGGCACTCCTTGGCATTCGATGCGTGACGTACGGGACGAGGGTGCATGCGCAGCCGTGACCGGTAAACCGGAGATGAAGGGAAATGGAGGTATCCTCCATTGTCTCATCTATCGACGATTGGCTGCGGGGCGTCGAGTGCGTTTTCTGCAGTGCAGCGTTCCCCGATATGCATACGTCCCTTGCAAATTTGGCGGTTCTGTCCCGGATCCTGAAGTCCGCGAAGCGCGCTTCAGCTTGAAATCGCTGGTGTAAGAACCATCTCTTAGCAGCGCGGGAAAGGCCGTCGCCTCTCGCTGCGGATAACAGGAACCCTATGAAACTTATCGGTTTTTTCAATCGAGATGGCGGGACGTTCAGGACCACCGATATGGAGGCCTATGAAAGCCGGGCCGAAACGGTCTTCAGGGAGGCAGGCCATGATTTCAATGCAATCGTCTTCTCCGGTAAGGAGATCGTGCCCGCCATGGAGCGGGCGGCCCGCCGTGACGACATCGATGGCATCGTCGCCGGCGGCGGCGACGGGACGATCTCGGCGGCTGCGTCCATAGCCTGGAAAAACGGTGTGGCACTTGGCGTGGTGCCGGCCGGAACGATGAACCTTTTCGCCCGTTCCTTGCGTGTTCCCCTCGATATCTGGCAGGCCCTTGAGACACTCGCCTTTGGTGAAGTCGATCACGTCGATATTGCCAGCGCCAACGGCCGGCCGTTCATTCATCAATTCTCAGCCGGGCTTCATGCGCGCATGGTGCGCTATCGAAATTCCTACACGTACCGCTCGCGTCTCGGAAAGCTGGGAGCAAGCGCGCGTGCCGCCTTCGGTGTCGTGCTCAATCCGCCCGAATTCGAGGTCGACTTTGAAGCCGCGGGCGTTTACGAGCGCCGCCGCGTTTCCGCGGTCTCGGTTTCGAACAACCCTTTCGGCCAGAATGCCTTGCTTTATGCAGACAGCCTCACCAGCGGCGAACTAGGCTTCTATACCGCTAAGCCGCTGAAACCGCTCGGGGTCGCACGCCTGGCGATCGACCTCTTGAGAGGCAAGGTGAGGGAGAATGCGGACGTGATGATCATGCATCCGGCGCAAGTGCATTTGCACTTTCCGAAGCTGCATTCGAAGGCGAATTGCGTGATGGATGGCGAGCTGCGTCCTCTGGAGCGTGACGTTGCGTTGAAATTGCATCCCGGCGAACTCAAGGTATTGGTCCAGCAAGGACTTGCAGCGCAGATCAACGAAGCCGAGCGGCGCGAAGTCGCTCCCTAGCAACTCCACGTCGCGGGATTTCCAGGCCAGGCACTGGACGCGCGACAGCCTGATCGCTGCGCTTCCAGGTCTGATGATCGTCGAGCATTAAGACGTCAACTACAGGCGCGGCAGGTAGGTGCGATAGTCGAAGTCAGAGACCGTGCGCAGGTAGGTGATGGCCTCCTTGCGCTTGGTGTCTCCGTAGAGCTTTTGGTAGCGGTCCCCGAATATGTCGGCGATGAACGGCGAGGCCCTGAAAGTTTCGACGGCTGTCAGGAAGTCGTGGGTCAGTTGCGTCGTATGCGCAGGCGCGTGCGACGGTGTCGTCTCCTCGCCAGGATCGAGCTCGGAATCGATGCCAAGCAGCATGCCGCCCAGAATGGCAGCAAGCAGCAGATAGGGGTTTGCGTCGGCTCCGGCCACGCGGTGTTCAATGCGAGCGGCCGGGCCATTCAGATCGGGTATGCGGACAGCTGTGCCACGGTGACCGTAGCCCCAGGTCAGATCGACAGGGGCGAACGAGCCGGGCTGGAAGCGACGATAGGAGTTGGCGAACGGCGCGAAGACGAGTTGCGCATCCCGCATCGTTTGAAGCAGGCCGGCGCAGACGGATTTCAGCTTTCGCGGTTCGTCGCCTTTTGCATCGAGAATATTGTTTCCATCCTCGTCGATGACGCTGGCGTGTACGTGAAGGCCCGAACCGGCATGATCGGAGTAGGGCTTGGCCATGCAGGTTGACTTTAACCCGTGCTTGCGCGCAGCCTGCTCCACAATACGCTTGAGATAGATGCAGTCGTCGGCGGTGGCGAGGGCGTCAGGGCGATGCAGCAAATTGATCTCGAACTGTCCAGGGCCGAATTCCGCCGTTGTCGCATCCGCCGGCAACCCTTGCGCCTTGGCGTAGGAGCGTACGGTTTGCAGATAGTCGTCGAGCGCATCGACGGCGCTCATGTCGTAGAGCTGGAAGCCGTTCGGCTCGCCGCGATACGTGAGATTGAGAGGCGGCGAAGGCCGGCCGGTCTCGCGCCAATCCGGTTCGACGACGTAGAATTCGAGTTCGGTCGCGACGACTGGCGTCAGACCGCGCGCTTCATATCGCTTCAGCACGGATGCAAGGATAGCGCGGGGATCCATGAAGCTCGGCGTGCCGTCGAACTCGTGCATAGTAGCAAGCACCTGCATCGAACCCTGGGGCGCCCATGGCATCGGAACTAAGCTGCGCTCGTCGGGAATGCAATTGCCATCCGGATCGCCTACGGAAAGCGAGAGGCCGGTAATGTCGTCGTTGTCGTCGCCCCATATATCGAGCGACTGCGTCGACGACGGCAGACGCACTTCGCCGGCCCAGATCTTCTTCTGGGCATCGAGTGGAATCTGCTTCCCGCGCAGGTCGCCATTCATGCCAACGAGCAGGAGCTCGATGCGTGGGTCGCCAGCCACTGTCGTGCCATGAATCTTGTCGTCTATCATGATCTTGAAAATCCCCGCGGAGAAGGCCAAGGTCGTAGCCCATTGGGAAGAGGCTTTCAATCTCCGAAGGTGTTTTGCAAATCATGTCCGATACTTACGCGCGCTCCAATCTCGCCGCTATCGACGCGGCACATCACCTGCATCCGTTCTCCGACATGGGAAAGCTGAATGCTGACGGCACGCGCATCATTCAGCGCGGCGAGGGCGTTTATATCTGGGACGGCCAAGGCAAGCGCTATCTGGATGGCTTTGCAGGACTGTGGTGCGTCAACGTTGGCTATGGGCGCAGGGAGATCACCGACGCCGTCGCCCGGCAGATGAATGAGCTGCCATATTACAACACCTTCTTCGGCACCACGACGACACCAACCACACTGCTGGCCGAGAAGGTCACATCCCGCGCCGGGCCTGACTTCAACCATGTCTTTTTCACCGGCTCAGGCTCCGAGGCGAACGACACATGGTTTCGTATGGCACGCGTCTACTGGAGCGCGGTCGGCAAGCCTTCGAAGAAGATCGTGATCGCCCGGAAGAACGGTTACCACGGCTCTACGGTTGCCGGCGCCAGCCTCGGTGGTATGAAGTATATGCATGAGCAGGGCGACCTGCCGATACCGGGAATTGCACACATCGGACAACCGTACTGGTACGGCGAGGGCGGCGAGCTGTCTCTGGCCGAGTTCGGCCTGAAGGTCGCGCGTGAGCTGGAGGCGAAGATCGACGAACTCGGCGAAGAGAATGTCGCGGCGTTCGTGGCTGAGCCGATTCAGGGTGCCGCAGGTGTCATCATCCCGCCCGAAACCTACTGGCCGGAGATCGCCCGCATTTGCAAGTCACGCAACATCCTCCTTGTCTGCGATGAGGTGATTTGCGGCTTCGGCCGTCTAGGGGAATGGTTCGGCCATCAGTATTTCGGCGTCGAACCTGACTTGGCACCGATCGCCAAGGGACTTTCCTCGGGTTATCTCCCGATCGGTGGCGTGCTCGTCAGCGACCGCATCGCTGACGTTCTGATCAACGAGGTCGGGGACTTCAACCATGGCTTCACCTACTCCGGTCACCCCGTTTGCGCCGCCGCAGCGCTCGAAAATCTCCGCATCATCGAGGACGAAAGGCTCGTCGAACGCGTTCGTGACGACATCGGTCCGTACTTTGGCACGGTCTGGGGCGCTCTTGGTGAGCACGATCTCGTTGGCGAGGCAGTGAGCGTCGGCCTCATGGGCGCGCTTCAATTGACTGCTGACAAGACAAGCCGCATGCGCTTCGAAAAGCCGGATGCGGTCGGCGCGCTGGTGCGCAATAATGCTCTCGCAAACGGACTTGTTCTGCGCGCCACGGGAGACCGGATGCTGGCTTCACCGCCTCTTGTTATTAGGCACGAGGAGGTGGATGAGATGGCGCGTATTACGAAGATCGCGCTTGATGCCGCTTGGCAAGAACTGAGAAGGTAGGTGCTGCAGTCAGCGTGGATAGATCCAAGCGTAGCCGAAGAGGCGCTGGTCTTCCGGTCGTCCGTGAACATAGCCGACACTCATGTGCTTCACCGCCACAGCCGAGTATTGCGGGCCGAGATTTCTCTGTACCCATGCATCCAATTCCGGCTGCAAAGCCGTCCCCTCCTTGGAGGTGAGCCAGACGGCTAGGATTGGCTTCTCGGCCGTCCACTCATGGTCGACCTCCAGATTGCCGAAAAACGTGCATAGCGTTGGGACGTCGGGTAGTTGCAGACGCAGGTTGCCGGATGCGGCCCAGCCATCGGTTAACACGAGCCCGGGGCGCTTGCCTTCCTCGGCAAGAATCCTGCTGACGAACTCCTCGTAAGGCGCATTGTAGGCCTCCGGTCGGCCGAAAAGCGTCGGGACATTCGCGCGCACGAAAACCAGCGACGGCACCACGATCATCACTGCAAGCGGCGCGACAAAGAAGCGCTTCGCGAAATCCTCGGCTCGAATCCCGCGCGCCTGCATCTTCAGGCAAAATGCGATCGGCATCAGGAATAGGAGGGGCAGCACCCACCGGTCACGCATGGACGTTATGCCGATGGCGAAAACCAGCAACAGAACCTGCAGTCCAATCACCAGGAAGATGGTGTCGAAAAAGTGAGCCCAAACGGTCGTCGGTCGCAGACTGTGGAGAAATTTCTTGCCGAAGATGATCGCGTATACCGCAACGAGCGGCGCCATGATCACGAGGACCTGCCCGAAGAACTCTGTCGGCCCCTTGATCAGCTTAGCGAGTGTGCCGGTGGGCGCTTCTTGCGCCATGGTATTTAGGGTGCGAGTTGCGGCCAAGCCTAGATTGTCGAGCAGCCAAAGGCCATGCGGTAGGAAGATGAGGACCGCAATAGCCAGCGCCAACAGAAAACGCAGGTCGAACAGCCGCTTCAGTCCGTCCGGATGCAGGAACACCGCAACCAGTGCGGCGGAAACAACGAGGGTGAAGTTGTACTTCGTCAGCATGCCGAGGCCAAGCGTCACGCCGATCATCACGTAGGAGAGCAGCGACGGCGCCTTCAGCGTTTTGACGATGCTGTAGAGAAGCAGGTTGATCATCAGCATCTGGGCGACCGTATGGGTCAGGTCCCTTTGTGCCTGCCAGAAAACCTGCGGAATCACGAACAGCGAAAGCGTCGCGATGGCGGCGAACAACCGGTCATCGAGTACGAGTTTTGCGAGCTTGTAGTAGCTCAGGAAAAGAAGAAACAGGACCAGGTTCTTGGCTGCGGCAATCGTTGCGATCGACAGTCCGAGGACGGACACGACCATGGCCTGGAACCAATTATAGAGCGGCGGCTGAGTGTCGTAGCCGGCAACGAGCCACTGCGAGAAGAACGCCTGCTGGGATTCATCTACTCGCAGGCCGTTTGGCACCAGCAGACGGACGATGAAGCTGACAACGAAATATGCCGCCAGCAGAAGGACAACGGTATCCGGCTTCCGAACCAGCAGATTACGCATTCTCGCTTCCATCGAAGACTTGGCGGACGATGTAGTTCGGTGAGGTGTCGTCGCGATAGTAGGTGCGGGCGATCATCTCTGCGAGAATACCTGTCGTGATCAGTTGGACCGATGAAAGCATGAAGACGACGCCGACCATCAGCATCGGGCGGGTGCCGATATCGTTGCCCAGGATGAATTTGTCGACGAACAGATACAGCATGATCAGCGCGGAGATCGCACCGAGGCCGAGGCCCAGCGAGCCGAAGAAGTGGCCCGGCCGTGCCTTGTAGCGCATGAAGAACATGACAGAGAGCAGGTCGAGGATAACGCGGAAGGTGCGCGAGATGCCGTACTTGGACTGTCCGTGCTGACGGGCATGGTGGGTCACGACCATCTCGCCGATACGCGAGCTCGGCACGACGCCGGCAACCCAGGCGGGGATGAAGCGGTGCATTTCGCCCATCAGCTTCACTTGCTTGATGATCGAGGCACGGTAGATTTTCAGGCTGCAGCCATAGTCGTGCAGTTTCACACCGGTAATGCGCCCGATCAGGTAGTTGGCGCACCATGACGGGATCTTGCGCAGCAGCAGGCCGTCCTGCCGGTTCCTGCGCCAGCCGACGAGCAGATCCAGTTGGCGGCGCTCGAGTTCAGCGACCATGGACGGAATGTCCTTCGGATCGTTTTGCAGGTCGCCGTCCATGGTGGCGATCAACCGCCCTGTCGCGGCGTCGATGCCGGCCTGCATTGCGGCGGTCTGGCCGAAGTTGCGCTGCAGCTCGACAATCCGCAGGACAAGCCCCTCGCGGCCGATATTCTTGCGCGCATTTGTTAGTGTCGCATCCGTGCTGCCGTCGTCAATCAGGATCAGCTCCCAGTGATCGGGATAACCTGTCATGGCCAAGCAGATGCGATCGATAAGCGGGCCGACGCTCTCTTCCTCGTTAAAGACAGGCACAACCAGCGACAATTCGACCGGCCGCATCGCTTCCACGAGGCCTTGACGCGAGTCTACCGTTGTCTGCACGTTTGATTTCTCCTACAAGGCGCACGGGCGCAGGCGGCTTCAGCCGCAATAGTCAGGAAAGCCTACTATATGAAGTTTCCGGTTGTTGCCAGCCGACAATCCTGGTTTATCCGCCATCGAATGACGCTGCTGACGATCGCAATCGTGGCCGCTTATGCGCTTTTCATCCAGTGGTTCTGGGGTTGGTCGGTCATTCTCGGACAATGGGCTGAAGTGGGTACAATCTCGGTTGTCAGCGCCCTGATTTTGCTCACCAGCACCTACTTCCTCAGGACCTGGCGCATCTATGACTACTTCCCGCGTGAGACGGCCGGTCGCTTCAAAATGCTCTTCCGCGTTACGCAGATCCACAACCTCCTGAACATCATGCTGCCGTTTCGGACCGGAGAGACCAGCTTTCCGGTCTTGATGCGCACCGAGTTCGGTATCCCGCTGGCGCGGGGCACGTCTGCGCTTTTCGTGATGCGTTTGCTTGACCTGCACGCCCTGCTGGCTGCCGCCGGCATAGGCTTTGCAATTGCATCACCGCACCGGATCATTGCGTGGCTTGTTTGGACCGCCCTCCTGGCGCTTCCAGTGGCCGCTTTTGCACTCAGGCAACCCTTGTTGCGGTTTACGAGCAGGATTCTACCGGCGAAGGCGCAGAAGCTCGTGGTTGAAATCGAGAGGGGGCTCCCGGTTGATGCCGCGGCTTTCACGCGCGCCTGGGCGATGACCGTTATCAACTGGCTCGTCAAGGTGTTGGTACTTGCTTGGGCCCTCAATCTCATGGGTGTTTTGCCGATGGCTGCAAGCTTCGGCGGCGCGCTTGGCGGCGAGCTTTCGTCGGTGCTTCCGGTGCATGCGCCCGGTGGTGTCGGCACTTATCCTGCCGGGATAACCGCCGGTGCCATCGCTCTTGGTGCGTCCAGTGAAAAGACGGCGCTCGCTGCCTTGGCACAGGCAAGCATCAATGCACATCTGCTGATCATCGTTTCGGCCCTGACAGGGACGGCAATATCACTGCCGCTCGGTCGCAACCGAAAGCTCTGAGATTCGCTTCTTCAGGAATGCCCGCTCAGGCGCTTGCTGACATAGCCTCAGGGCTGCCTCGTATGCAGCAATCGCATCCGCTCTCCGTCCCAGCTGCCTTAGAAAATCGGCGCGGGCCGAATGCGCCAGGTGGTAACTCTCCAGCTCTCCTGCCTGCAGGATCGCGTCAACGAGTTGCAAACCTCTTTCGGCTCCCTCCACCATCGCCACTGCGACTGCCCTGTTGAGTTCGGCAATCGGCGACGACTGAGCTGATAGCAAGAGATCGTAGTAGTTGACGATGCGCCGCCAGTCTGTTTTTTCAGGCGTTTCGGCTTGCGCGTGCTCTGCGGCGATGGCCGCCTGCAGCGTGTAGACGCCAACCTCGCCATTCCGCATCGCGCCCTCGAGGCGTGCGAGACCCTCGCGAATCTTTTCCCGGTCCCAAAGCTTGCGATCCTGATCGGCCAGGAGAATGAGGGTTCCCTCCGAGCCTCGCCTGGCGGCGCGACGCGAATCCTGAATCAGCAGAAGGGCAAGTAATCCCGAGACATCGGGATGCGGTAAGAGACGCGCCAGCAGCCGTGTGAGGCGGATGGCTTCCAAGGTCAGGTCGGCTCGGACAACTTCGTCGCCGGACGAAGCGGAGTAGCCCTCGTTGAAAACCAGATAGATGACATGCAGCACCCGGTCGAGCCGCTCGGGCAGTTCGCCACGCTCCGGGACCTCGTAGGGAATTTTAGCCGTGCGAATCTTGTTCTTCGCCCGCACGATACGCTGCGCCACGGTGGGGGCGGGGACGAGAAACGCATGGGCGATCTCCTCGGTCGTAAGCCCACATATCTCGCGGAGCGCCATCGCCATCTGCGCGTCAGCCGGTATCACCGGGTGGCAGCACGTGAAGATCAGGCGGAGCATGTCGTCTTCGATCAGATCCATGTTGCCGATCTCCGTTTCGTCGAAAGATCCGTACAGACTTTCCTCGATATCTTTTGCTGACATATCGAAACGGGACCGGCGCCTGATATGGTCGATCGCGCGAAACCGTCCGGCGGAAACAAGCCAGCCGAAGGGGTTTGCCGGAACACCATCGCGAGGCCATGTGCGCGCAGCGGCCGCAAACGCGTCATGCAAGGCTTCCTCGGCCCTGTCAAAGTCGCCGAGGAGACGGATGAGCGTCGCTAGCACCCGGCGAGATTGCGATCGGTAGATATCCTCGATCAGACGTTCCAAGGTCACTCCGGTAGTGTCAATATCCTCACCGGGCGGACCTCCACAGCACCAATTTGTGCGCAGGGAATTCCAGCGGCGATTGCTGTGGCCTCATCCATATCCGAGGCATCGATAACATAGACGCCAGCCAGATGCTCCTTCGTCTCGACATAAGGACCGTCCGTCATGCTGATCTCGTTCTTACGCACGCGCAAAACAACGGCCTTGTCGGGCGTTTCCAGAGCATCGGCATGGACCAGCGTACCGCGATCGCGCAGGTCTTCGTCAAAGCTGAAATGCGCGCGAACGACGGCTTCGGTTTCGGCCGCGGTCTGACGGCCGTCGATATCAGCCGAATTGTAGATCAGGCAAACATAGCGCATGGCATCACCTTCCGTCTTTGATGGAATAGCCGGGGCGGATCTCGATCGCAGCGTACTTCAGTATCGGCAACGTTGAGACGATCGCCTTGGCTTCCTCCATATCCGCGGCTTCGATCAGCACGAAGCCGCCGAGGTGTTCCTTGATTTCCGCGAAGGGGCCGTCGGTTGCCGTCGTGACGCCTTGCTTGAGGCGCAGGGTTACGGCCGTTTCGGGTGCATGCAAGGCAAGCGCGGCTTGCAGGACGCCGCGGTCTCGCCAATGGTCGTCGCTTACGATGCATTCTTGCGTCAGCGCATCCCACTCTTCCTGCGGTACGAGCTTGCTCCTCTCGGTATCGAACCAGATCTGGCAGAGATATTTCATAACGTCTCCCTCAATTGTGGACCGGAATATCGTAGATCGGCCGAACCTCGATTGATCCCAACTTTGCAAGTGGGATGCCGGCCGCTACGCGAATGGCATCGTTCAGATCTTTCGCGTCGATCAGAATGAAGCCGCCCAGCTGCTCTTTCGTTTCCGCGTAAGGCCCATCAGTCACAGACATCTCGTCGTTGCGGACGCGGACAGTTACGGCATTCTGCGGTGATTGCAGCGCATGCGCGGCAAGCATATGCCCGCTGGTGATCAGATCATCGTCGTAGGTGAGGGACGCCCTGTCGAGATTCCTTTTCTCTTCATCGGTCATGGCTTCAAGCTTCGCAGGCTCGAACCAGACCTGGCAGAGATATTTCATCGTTCGCTCTCCCTGGCTGCCAATAATCATTGGACGATCAGCCTAGGGCGATTTCGACAGGATGCGAAAGAATCTTTTTACGGAAGTTTGCGTCGAAACAAGCAGGCTGGTTTCGACCAAGTGTCGTCAACAACATGGAGTGACGACGATGGGTCTTTTCGAGATTGTGCTGGCGGGCTGCATCCACGCAGGTCGCCAACAGAAAAAGCAGCATCATCGGGCCGATGCGGAACTGCCGACGACGGGGGCCGTGATTACCCGGTTTGCTGCGGCCGCAACCTTCCTGGCGGTTACTATCCTAGTGCTTGATACTGCCGGTGAGCGTTATGAGCGTCAGCTCGCTACCAATGCGGTTGCCGCCACACGTCAGTAACGAAACGGCCTATTGAAAGGCCGTTTCGAAGAAGCTTCTAAGCTTGCGCGAATGCAGCGCTTCGGGTGGCATCGCGGCGAGCTTCTGGATCGCACGGATCCCGATCTGCAGATGCTGGTTGACCTGCGTCCTATAGAAGGCAGTCGCCATACCCGGCAGCTTCAATTCGCCATGTAGCGGTTTGTCGGATACGCAGAGCAGCGTGCCGTAGGGCACGCGGAAACGGAAGCCGTTTGCCGCAATCGTCGCCGATTCCATGTCGAGCGCAATGGCGCGAGCCTGGGACAGACGCTTGACCGGGCCGCGCTGGTCGCGCAACTCCCAGTTCCGGTTGTCGATCGTGCCGACCGTGCCGGTGCGCATGATGCGCTTCAATTCGAAGCCCTCATAGCCCGTGATCTCTGCAACGGCCCCCTCAAGGGCGACCTGGACTTCCGCCAGCGCCGGAATGGGCACCCAGACGGGCAGATCGTCATCCAGGACATGGTCTTCGCGCATATAGGCATGTGCCAGGACGTAATCGCCCAGGCGCTGGCTATTGCGCAGGCCCGCGCAATGGCCGAGCATCAGCCAGGCATGCGGGCGAAGCACTGCCACGTGGTCGGTAATCGTCTTGGCGTTGGACGGACCGACTCCAATGTTGATCATGGTGATGCCGGCATGCCCCTTCTTTTTCAGATGGTAGGCAGGCATCTGTGGCAGGCGTGCAAGCGTAACGTCGGTCTCGGGCTGACTGGAGCCGGCATGCGTGATGATGTTGCCGGGCTCGACGAAGGCCGTATAGCCCTCGCCCCCTTCTGCCATCAGCTTGCGCGCCCAAGTGCAGAACTCGTCGATGTAGAACTGGTAGTTCGTAAATAGCACGAAATTCTGGAAGTGCTGGGCGCCGGTCGCGGTGTAGTGGGCAAGTCGCGCAAGCGAATAGTCGATGCGCTGTGCCGTAAAGGCAGCAAGCGGCGAAGGTTCGCCCGGCGGCGGAATGTATTCGCCGTTGGCGATTTCGTCGTCCGTCGTGTTCAGGTCCGGTGTGTCGAACAGATCGCGCATCGGAATGTCCATGAATGCCGCGGCGGATGCCTCGACATGCGCGCCCTCTCCGAAAGCAAAGTGCAGGGGAATTGGCGTTGCCGATTCAGAGACGATGACGGGCACGTTGTGATTTTTCATCAGCAGGCCAAGCTGCTGCTTCAGATAGTGCCGGAAGAGTTGCGGCCGCGTGATCGTCGTCGTGTAGATTCCGGGCGCGGTGACGTGGCCGTAGGACAGTCGGGTATCGATGTGGCCGTAACTGGTCGTCTCGATGCTGACCTGCGGATAAAAGGCACGATAGCGCGATGTTGTCGGCGCGCCTTTGGCGAGCTTGGCGAAGCTTTCGATCAGGAAGGTGGTGTTGCGCTCGTAGAGTTCCGTCAGCACGTCGACGGCCTTGACCGGGTCGTCGAAGGTTTGCGGAACGAAAGGAGAGGGGGACGAAATGTCGAGAGGGGAAGAGATTCGTTTGCTCATGCGCCATTATAGAGTGTTGTTTTTAACAAGCAAACGACGCGGCAGAGGGGATTGCTCAGTTTTTGGGTGTGGCGACACACCGCCATGGGTCGGATCAGCGGCTTGTTCGGCAGAATGGACTGCTGGCGTCGAAGCACGTGTAATTGGCTCCGAAGTGGGACTGCGCGCCGCCGCCTGCATTGCGGCTGACAGCAGCCGAGAAGCTGACGGCGAAGACTGCCGCAAACAGTGTGATGATGGTGAAACGTCTTGCCAAAATGAGCATATCCATGACTTTGCCTCGGTATCGCCTTAGCGTTGAGACAGTTTTGCCACGTTGTCGCTGAACCAGTGCTGAGATCACGGTTCATCAGGCGTTCAGGAAGCCGGGCAGCTTGAAGCACGGCGGGCGCTGCTTATCTCCTTAGTCCCGCAAAAGGAGATTTTGATGACGGCACCGATTGAGCTTTATTACTGGCCGACGCCAAATGGCTGGAAGATCAGCATCATGCTCGAGGAACTCGGCGTTCCCTACAAGGTCAAGTACATCAATATCGGCCGGGGCGAACAATTCGCGCCGGAGTTCCTGAAGATCGCTCCGAACAACCGAATGCCCGCGATCATCGATCGAGATGGTCCCGGCGGTGAACCGATCTCCGTGTTCGAATCGGGCGCCATTCTGCAGTATCTCGGCCGCAAATTCGGGAAGTTCTATTCGGCGAAGGAGCGCACACGTATCCAGATCGAGGAGTGGCTTTTCTGGCAGGTGGGTGGATTGGGTCCGATGGCTGGCCAGGCGCATCACTTCCGCGGCTATGCGCCGGAGAAGATCGAGTACGGCATCAATCGCTATACCAACGAAGTAAACCGCCTATACGGCGTGATGAACAAGCGGTTGGCGGAGCGCGAATATCTCGCCGGCGACTATTCGATCGCCGACATGGCCTGCATTGGCTGGGTGATTCCGTACGAGAAGCAAGGGCAGGACCTCAACGAGTTTCCCAACCTGAAGCGCTGGTTCGAGACGATGATGGCGCGTCCGGCCGTGATCCGTGGCACGGCGATTGGCACGGAAGAGCGTGAACGCAGCAACCTTGCCGAGGACAAGGAAGCACAGAAAATCCTCTTCAATCAGCGCGCCCGCTGACACCTAACATAGAAAGCGCCCCGCGGAATGAACTGACCCCCGAAAGTTGGACATCAACTTCGGGGGTTTTGCATGTCCAAGCACAGCACGGCATTCAAGT
>NZ_JAIQXS010000018.1:0-120381 GCF_020166565.1 Rhizobium sp. 3T7 | reverse complement strand
GTGTCGACCGCTCGAGGTTCTACCACTGGCTGTATAGTTGCGCTATTTTGGGCTCGCCGCGCCCAGAAGGCCGCATGACTTGCACGTAACGGGGCTGTGCCGGTAGTTTCACGTTCAGATATCCCTAGGGCTGACGAGATGCTTATCCTGGACGATGAGCAACTGCACCATCCCACCTATGAGACAACGACGCGCCCGTGAACCGCACGACCTCCCTGCCGGATCTTCCGGTTTCTGATGTTCTTCCCGCCATTGGAGCAGCACTCGGCACGCGGGGCCGCGCAGTGCTTTCGGCACCACCGGGTGCCGGCAAGACGACACTCGTGCCGCTCTACCTGTTAAACCAGGAATGGCGCGGCGACGGGAAGATCGTGCTCCTGGAGCCGCGGCGCCTCGCAGCACGCGCAGCAGCAAGCCGCATGGCATCACTGCTCGGCGAGACCGTCGGCGAGACCATTGGCTATCGCATGCGCCTCGACACCAGAATATCCGCCAGAACTCGGATAGAGGTTGTCACCGGGGGCGTGTTCGCCCGCATGATCCTCGAAGATCCTGAGCTCGCTGGCGTCTCGACCGTCATTTTCGACGAGTTCCACGAGCGCTCCCTGGACGCCGACTTCGGCCTGGCGCTGGCGCTCGACGTGCAATCCGCCTTACGCGATGACCTGCGCGTGCTCGTGATGTCGGCAACCCTTGATGTTGCCCGCATCGCAGCGCTTCTCGATCAGCCGCCTCTGATCGAAAGCATGGGACGAAGCTATCCGATCGACATCCGCTATCAGGATCGTCCGGGCGGCGAACGCATAGAAGATGCAATGGCACGCGCGATCATTGACGCCCACGCCAGCGAGAGCGGATCAATCCTCGCCTTTCTGCCCGGCCAGGCGGAGATCGCCCGGACGGCCGAGCGGCTCGAAGGACGCTTCGGGATGCAGACACTGATCGCACCGCTCTACGGCAACCTGACACTGAAGGACCAGGATGCGGCAATCCGGCCGGCCGAGCCCGGGACGCGCAAGGTCGTGCTCGCCACGTCGATCGCCGAGACGTCGATCACCATCGACGGCGTGCGGATCGTGATCGATAGCGGCCTGCAGCGGCTTCCGGTGTTCGAGGCATCAACCGGTATTACGCGGCTGGAAACGGTCCGCGTTTCACGTGCCTCAGCCGACCAACGCGCCGGGCGTGCGGGGCGCACCGAGCCCGGTATCGCCATCCGTCTGTGGCATCAGGGGCAGACGGCCGCATTGCCGGCATTCACGCCACCGCAGATTCTCTCCAGCGATCTCTCCGGCTTGGTTCTCGACCTTGCCCACTGGGGCGTTCAGGATACCCGGTCGCTGTCCCTTGTCGACCAGCCGTCGGAGACGACGCTTTCGGAAGCGCGCGCGCTGTTGCGGCAGCTCGGTGCACTCGGCGAGGACGGAGGACTGACTGCGCGCGGAAAGATGATGCGCGACCTTGCGTTGCCGCCGCGTCTGGCCGCTATGGTGATCTCTGCCGGCGAGATCGGGCATGCGAGGGATGCGGCGGCGCTTGCCGTGCTGCTGACCGAACAAGGCCTCGGCGGCCCTAGTATAGACCTCGAAGAGCGGATGCGCCGCTTCCGGTCGGAACGCGGCGATCGCGCCGAAGGCGCGCGCCAGTTGGCGGCTCGACTGGCCAAGGGGCTCGATGTCGCCAAGACAACGGAACCCAGCCAGACGGGAAGGCTGCTGCTGCACGCCTTTCCTGACCGCATCGCGCTGCAGCGCGGTGGCAGAGGCCGGTTCCTGATGGCGAACGGACGCGGCGCGGAACTGCCGGAGACCGAACGACTTGCCGGCAGCCAGATGCTCGTCATCGCCGACCTGACGGGCCGCGCGGCGCAGGGGCGCATTTTGGCGGCAGCAGAGGTTTTGCGCGCTGACATCGAGCAAGAGTTGCCCGATGCCATTTCGACCGACGACCAGACCTTCTTCGACCGGCAAAGCCGGCAGGTCAGAGCCAGACGGGCGACACGGCTCGGCGCGATCGTCTTCGACGAGACGCCGCTGCCCCGCCCTGCCGGCGAAGCCGTCAGCCGTGCGCTGGCAGAAGGCGTGCGCGAGCTGGGGTTGGAACAGCTTCCCTTTTCCAAGGAGGCCATGCAGCTTCGCGAACGCATCGGCTTTCTTCACCGCAGCATCGGTGATCCGTGGCCTGATCTCAGCGACGAAGCATTGCTTGCGCGGCTCGACGAGTGGTTCGTTCCCTATCAGATGGATGCTCGAGGGATTTCCGACATTTCCCCATCCGGCCTTTCGACTGGGTTGATGGCGCTGATACCGCACGAACTGCAGCGCGATCTTTCACGCCTCGCGCCGACGCATTTCGAAGCGCCGACGGGCCAGCGGCATCCGATCCAATATGACGGCGAGGAACCGACGCTGACCATTCGTGTGCAGGAACTCTTCGGCCTCAAGCAGCATCCGGCGATTGGCGGCGGACGGCTGCCGCTGCTCCTTGAGCTGACATCGCCGGCGCACAGGCCGATCCAGACAACCCGCGATCTGCCCGGCTTCTGGGCCGGCTCGTGGAAGGACGTGCGCACCGAGATGCGCGGCCGCTATCCCAAGCACCCCTGGCCTGAGCGGCCAGAGCACGCCATGCCGACGACAAGGGTGAAACCGCGTGGTACATGAGCCCTAGCAAGGTTCAAGGGATGCCACATGGTCGATACTGTCGAGAGTTCGCCGGAAGAGGACAGGCACAGCAGCAGACGCCTGAGACTACAGACACTGGTGCGATTGAGGTGGCTTGCTGTCGGTGGCCAGGCCGTGACGGTGTTCATCGTTGCCTTCTGGCTGAAGTTTCCGCTTCCGCTTATTGCATGCGCGGTGCTGATCGCAGCACTGGCAGCGGTCAATTTCTACCTGATGATCCGCTATCCGCCGACGCATCGGCTCTACCCGGGCGCGGCCTTCGCGCTGCTCGGCTTCGACCTTCTGCAGCTTTGTGCGCTGCTCTTCATCACTGGTGGCCTTGCCAATCCCTTCGCCGCCCTCGTCTGTGTTCCTGTCATCATTTCCTTCGCATCGCAGCCGATCCGCTTCAGCACGGTGCTCATTGTCGTTGCGATGGTCTGCATTACCATCCTCGCCTTCTCGCCCTTTCCCTTGCCGTGGTTCGACGGGGTCGAGATCAATGTCCATACCGTGATGCAGTTCGGCGTCTGGTGCTCAATCGCATCGACCATGGCCTTCGCCGCCTTCTATGCCTACCGCGTCTCGATGGAGGCGAGCCAGCTGGCCGACGCCTTGGCTGCAACCGAACTTGTGCTGCAGCGGGAGAAACACCTTTCACAGCTGGACGGCCTTGCCGCCGCTGCAGCACACGAGCTTGGCACGCCGCTCGCCACTATCAGCGTCGTCGCCAAGGAGATGGAAAGAGAGTTGAAAGACGACGATCGCTTTCGCGAGGATGTGCAGCTCTTGCGCAGCCAGAGTGAGCGGTGCCGCGACATCCTGCGGCGGCTGGCGACACTTTCCGCGGAAGGCGAGGCACATCTTCGACGTTTGCCGCTCTCATCCATGATGGAAGAGATCGTGGCGCCACACAGGGAATTCGGCATCAAACTCGACCTGATCGAGAAGAGCCCGCGCAAGGGCGAGCCCGTAACCGATCGCAATGCCGGCATCATGTATGGGCTCGGCAATTTGATCGAGAACGCCGTCGACTACGCCCGCGCTAAGGTCACAGTGACGGTCGAGCACGATGCTAGAAAAGTCCTCATCACGGTCGAGGACGACGGCGAGGGCTACTCTTCCGATATTCTGACCCGGATTGGCGAACCCTATGTCACAAAGAGACAGCGGGAAGACCGCGCCGGCGGGCTGGGACTTGGCCTCTTCATCGCCAAGACGCTTCTGGAGCGATCCGGCGCGTCGCTTGCGTTCGAGAACCGCATGCCGGAGACGGCCGGAGCGCGTGTCCGTGTCGAATGGCCGCGCATGCTGATCGATGCAAATTCGACAAAATGACGCTATCGGCATAATGAAAAGCGGGATACTTGACTTATATCAGGCAGGCGGTTGCCGGGATTGACGAATATGAACGAGCTTGACCACGAATCCTCCCTTGCAGATGCGGATCATATTGGTCCGGACGCCAGCCTGCTGATTGTCGATGATGACGGGCCGTTTCTGCGCCGCCTGGCACGCGCGATGGAGACGCGCGGCTTTAAGGTCGAGACAGCCGAGTCGGTCGCCGAGGGTGTTGCCAAGTCAAAGAGCCATCCGCCGAAATACGCTGTCGTCGACCTACGACTTGGCGACGGCAATGGGCTGGATGTGATCGAGGCTATCCGGCAGCGTCGGGACGACACGCGGATCATCGTTTTGACCGGCTACGGCAATATTGCGACAGCCGTCACGGCGGTGAAGCTCGGCGCCGTCGATTACCTGGCAAAGCCTGCCGATGCCGACGACGTGTATGCCGCGTTGACGCAGCGGGCCGGCGAGAAGGCGGAGCTGCCGGAAAACCCAATGTCAGCCGACCGGGTACGCTGGGAACATATCCAGCGGGTTTATGAGATGTGTGAGCGCAATGTCTCGGAGACGGCGCGGCGGCTCAACATGCATCGCCGCACGCTGCAGCGGATTCTTGCCAAGCGCGCGCCCAAATAACTCTAGATATCGTCGACTTCGAAAGACTTGCCGTTTGCCCACTCGGCCAGCAGCAGGCGCTGGGCAGCTGCGCGAGAGAAATTCAGGGTGACCGATTTGCGTGTGGCGGGCGCAAGGCGATGCTCCGGCGCTTCGCGGATCATATGTGCGCCGTAGCCGTCAGAGAGAAACAGGCCGCAATCCTCAGGGAAGATATCGAGCGGAACATCGTTGTGTGTCGCAAAGAACAGCCGATCACAATGCAGGCGATAGTCCGGCCACTTGCGGTCGACACGAAAATCCTCGATCGAGGTCTTGATCTCGATGATCCAGATCTCACCTTTCTCCGAAATGGTGATCAGATCCGCCCGTCGCCCGCTCGCAAGCGACAGTTCGGGCAAGACAGCGTGACGCATCTCATGAAGTAAAATCTGAGTCCCGCGGCGCACGAGCATAGCTCTGTCCGACTGCCGGCCGTCTATTAACGGATTGTTATTGTAAACACTCAAAATCGTCATGGATAACCATCGGTCAGGCGCGCGCGTTGTTGCAAAAAAACCATGCGCTTCTAATTTGCCGCTGCGTATTGGTTTTGCCGCACTGCAACAGCTTGCAAAGGCAAAGTTAATCGAAAATAAACCATAATCAAAGATGGTTCAAAAGACCGTTCCTCCCAGCCTATTTCCTAAGAGACATCCATGCGCATCCGCAATGCATTTTCTGTATTCGGCCTGATGGCGACGCTCGCTCTGGCCGGTTGCTCCTCGACTACCGAGAGCGCCTCCGTTGAAGACACGGGCACCCCGGGGCCGACCGTCCAGACCGCGCAGATCTTCGACGACGCTTACGGCCTGACGACGGATGCGGGATATTCGCTTCCGGCGATCCCGATCCAGAAGGTTAAGCCGCAGTTCCGTCGGCAGATCGTCTCTTACGAAACGACCGAACGCCCGGGCACGATCATCGTCAACACGCGCGAGCGCTTCCTCTACTACATCCTGCCCGGGGGCAAGGCGATGCGTTACGGCATCGGTGTCGGAAAGCAGGGCTTTGCATGGGAAGGCACGGCCTACGTCGCCTGGAAGCAGGAATGGCCGACCTGGCACCCACCGAAGGAAATGGCCGAGCGCAAGCCCGAAGTCGCGAAGTATGTCGAGGAGGGCATGGGCCCCGGCCTCAGCAACCCGCTTGGCGCGCGCGCCATGTACCTCTTCAATGAGAAGGGCCAGGATACCCTCTTCCGCCTGCACGGTACACCGGAGTGGGCTTCGATCGGCACCGCTGCTTCCTCCGGCTGCATTCGCCTGATGAATCAGGACGTCATCGACCTCTACAGCCGCGTACGCCCCGGCAAGACGACCTCGAAGGTCATCGTTATCCAGTAAGCTGTCGCTGAAATGGGGTATCAAAAAAGCCGCCGGAACATCGTTTCGGCGGCCTTATACATTGATTTACCTCGTCAGGCCGCCTGCTTGGCCTTCAGCTCGAGGCGGCGGCGATGCAGGACAGGCTCAGTGTAACCGTTCGGCTGCGCCCTGCCCTTTAAAACAAGGTCAAGTGCCGCCTGGAAGGCGACCGAACCGTCGAAATCGGCAGCCATCGGCGCGTAGGCTGGATCGGAGGCATTCTGCTGGTCGACGACGGCGGCCATGCGCTTCATCGTCTCGACGATCTGCGCTTCGGTCGTGACTTTGTGGTGCAGCCAGTTGGCCATATGCTGGGCGGAAATACGCAGCGTCGCACGGTCCTCCATGAGGCCGACATTGTTGATGTCAGGCACCTTGGAGCAGCCGACGCCCTGATCGACCCAGCGGACAACGTAACCCAATATGCCTTGGGCATTGTTGTCGAGTTCGCGCTGGATTTCCTCCGGCGTCCAATTTGGACGGACCGCGACGGGGACCGAAAGAATATCGGAGAGCTTGGCGCGCGCACGATCCTTGAGACCATGCTGGACACGGGCGACATTGACGCGGTGATAGTGCGTCGCGTGCAGCGTCGCGGCCGTCGGCGACGGAACCCAGGCGGTGTTGGCGCCTGCCTTCGGGTGCGCGATTTTCTGCTCCAGCATCGCCGCCATCAGATCCGGCATGGCCCACATGCCCTTGCCGATCTGCGCATGGCCAGAGAGGCCGCATTCGAGGCCGATATCGACGTTCCAGTTTTCGTAGGCAGCGATCCAGGCGGCCTGCTTCATGTCACCCTTGCGGATCATCGGGCCGGCTTCCATTGAGGTGTGGATTTCATCGCCGGTGCGATCCAGGAAACCGGTGTTGATGAAGACCACACGTTCGCGGGCGGCACGGATGCATTCCTTGAGATTGACCGTCGTCCGGCGCTCCTCGTCCATGATGCCCATCTTGATCGTATTGCGCGCCATGCCGAGGGCGTCCTCGACACGCGAGAAGATCTCGGCGGCGAAGGCGACTTCCTCGGGACCATGCATCTTCGGCTTGACGACATAGACCGAGCCGGTGCGGGAATTCTTGCGGCGGCCGTTCGGGCCGACGTCGTAGAGCGCAATCATGCCGGTGACCATCGCGTCCATGATGCCCTCCGGCACTTCATTACCGTCGCGATCAAGGATAGCCGGATTTGTCATGAGATGGCCGACGTTACGCACCAGCATCAGCGAGCGGCGATGCACCTCGAAAGGCGTGCCGGCCGGATCGCTGTACTGTAGATCAGGATTGAGTTTGCGAATGAAACTCGAGCCGCCCTTCGATACCTCTTCCTGAAGGTCACCCTTCATCAGGCCGAGCCAATTGCGATACACGACAACCTTGTCTTCGGCGTCGACGGCTGCAACCGAGTCTTCGCAGTCCATGATCGTCGTCATCGCCGATTCGAGCCAGACGTCGGAGATATGAGCCGGATCGCTCTTGCCGATCGCGGTTGAGGTATCGATGACGATGTCGATATGGATGCCGTTGTTCTTCAGGAGGATGTGAGTCGGTGCCGCGGCATCGCCCTGATAGCCGGCAAAGTGCGTCGCATCGGTCAGCGAGACATGCTCGCCATCGGTCAAGCCGATAGCGAGCGCGCCGCTTTTGACGGCAAACGTCGCAACATCCTTCCAACTCCAGCCGTCCAGCGGCGCGGCCGTGTCAAGGAAGTCGCGAACCCAGGCTATGACCTTTTCGCCGCGCTTCGGATTGTAGCCTTTACCTTTTTCGGCACCGTCGCTTTCGGGTATCGCATCCGTCCCGTAGAGCGCATCGTAGAGTGAGCCCCAGCGGGCGTTGGCAGCGTTCAGCGCGTATCGCGCATTCATGACGGGAACGACGAGCTGAGGACCGGCGATCGATGCGATCTCCGGATCGACATTCGTCGTCGTGACCTGAAAATCGGAGCCCTCCGGCAAGATATAGCCGATGTCGCGAAGAAACGCCTGATATGCTTCGATATCAGTGAGCGCGCCGTGTTGGCGGTACCAATCATCGATGCGAAGCTGGAGCGCATCGCGCTTGGCGAGCAGCTCGCGATTGCGCGGCGCCAGATCGTGGACGATAGCCGAAAAATCGGCAAAGAACTTATCGGCATCGATCTTCAGCCCGGGCAGCGCTTCCTTGACCAGAAACTCATGAAGGACAGCTTCAACAGCAAGACCGTTTTTATCGATGCGGCTCATTCAATGTCTCCTAGAACGCGCGCAGTTTTTCGCATGCTGCCACTTTGCCCGGCTTTCATTCATAGTCAATTATGCAATAGTTCGAAAGATTTATGCCAATTTATGCAAAGACCGCAGCGTGACGAGCGTCGGCAGGCCGTTTTGCGGCTGCGTTGTCAGCTTTTGCACCGGCCAGGGCTTCGTCTGATCAGTCAGATCGAAGCGGAAACGATGCATGAGCACCGCCAGAGCGATGACGGCTTCCTGCAGGGCAAAGGTTGCACCGATGCAGACGCGCGGGCCGGCGCCGAACGGCAGGAACTGGAAACGACCGATCTTGCCGCGATTCTCGGGTAGGAACCGCTCCGGCATGTAGGCGCGCGGCTTGTCCCAATAGAGTTCGTGGCGATGTAGTGTCCACGGCATGATGAGGACAGTGACGCCGGACTCGATCTCGACCGTTTCACCTTTCGCGTCGGTCCAGCGATCGGCGGCAATGGCGGCGCGATTGATCGACGGTGCCGGCGGATAGAGCCGCAGCGCTTCTTCGAACGCCGCGCGGGTGTAAGGCATCAGATCGAGCCACTTCACCGGCTCGACGTCCTGCGCCCGCACGCGATCGATCTCTTCCTCCATCGCGTCGCGGAAATGCGGCGTATTCGCTACGCAGTAAAGGGTCCAGGCGAGCGCGCGTGCCGTCGTCTCGTGGCCGGCACCGATGAAAGTGAGAATATTGTCTTCGATTTCGTCGTTCGTCAGTCCGCCGCTTTCGGCCTGCTCAAGGAGGAGGGTCAGGAAGTCGTCCGGCGCGGCAGTTCGATCGGCCCGCATGCGCGCGAGCCGGGCGTCCATGGCCTGGCGCACAATGTTGCGGAACTTGTCGAGCACCTTCTGGCCACCGATGCGGGTGACGCGCGGAACCCAGGACGGCGCGCGCAGCAAGTCCATCGGATCGACGCGCCCCATTCGGTGCAAGAGGGCGTTGACGTCATCGGCAAAACTGTCGGAGGAGGTGACGATCTCACCCGAGAACAGCGTATCGGCGAGAATGGCGAAGGTCAGCTCCGTCATGTCGGCGGCAATCTCGAAGACCTTGCCCTCGCTGCCGGCCGCCTCGTATTTCCTCGCATAGTCCTCGGACTGACGCAGCATCTGCCCGGCAAAGCCGTTTGCATGGCGCGGCGTGAAAACTGGTGCGACCGCCTTGCGCGAGCGCTTCCAAACATCCCCCTCCGCCGTCAGCAATCCGTCGCGCAGGATGGGGCGCAGAATTAGCTGGCGAATGTCCGACATACGGTAGTTCGCGGCATTGTCGACGAGAACATGGCGGATCAGGCCGGGATCGTTGACGATCAGGGTTCTTTCACGAAAGAACCGCGTCTGGATCCACGGGAGCGTATAGGAAGGCTCACCCCAGAGCTCCAGTGGGTTGCGCAGGATCGTGCGGATGATCTCAAGACGGCCCGGCGGCACTGTTCGCGGCAGCGGCGCTGGTGGCTCAAAGGGATCCGGACGCATGTCCATGAGAATTCAGCCTTTCGCGGAAGATTTTTAAGCTCTTCCGGCAAGGCAAAAGCTAGAGCAGGCGCTCCAACTCGTCCAGTTTATCATTGACCAACCAGCCGTAATAGTTCTCTTCAGGCCAGACCGTTTCGCCCGAAGCGTGGTTCTTGGCGGCAAGAGCGGCCGCGCGCTGGCGCGAATTGCCGACATTGTAGAGCGTGGCGGTCAGGCCTGGATTTCTGGAGATATCCATGTCGGCGATCTGCTTGTAGTCGTCGATCGACCGACGGATGGAGGCGGCAACGAAAGCGAGCGACACATCAGGCTCCATGATCGCCTTGTAGACGGAACCGGCATCTTTCTCGTTCAGCTTCCCATAGCCCGACACCTTGGAGACGAGGTCCGAGAGCATGAGGGCGGTCAGCGGGTTGATCTGGCCAAGCCCGAAGGTCTGACCGGCGTAGAAGGGCTGGAAGAAAACGGCGCTGAAGCGGTTGTTCGGGAAGCTCTTGCCGTCGACCGTCTTGCCGCGGAAATCGCTCTCCCAGATATCCTCGCGGCAGCTCCAAAGCGTGTAGGAATCGCCCTTGCCGTTGCATTCGGCGAACTGCGGTCGCTTGATGAAGTCGTCCACGTCCTCGCCATTATAGGCAAAGCGGAAGTTCTCGCCGGCATAGGATGCGGCCTTCACATAATAAGACTGCAAGCGGTCGTAGGCGTCGACATTATAGGTGTGCTCGCCAACAATCGCGCCGATCACGTGGATTGGGTCGATGCCGTAAGCGGCCGAAATCTTCTTGATCTTCCCCATCAGCTCGTGATCCGACGCCAGAAGGTCACGGACCTTCTCGTATTTGCGATCGAACGAGGTCTTTGTGCCTTTGGTGCGGCGAACCGAGGCGCCTGGAACATCCGGTTGCTCTGCATGACGATTGCCTGGCGGTACCACTTGCATGGCAAAAGCGGGCGCCGTGGCCAGCACGGCAGCGGCAATCAGGAGGCTTGTCAGAAGACGTCGCACTATCAGCGTTCCCATCGGTTCATGGCATTGTCGTTAAACGCGCTGACTGGACCACAATCTTGGCCGAATGATGCTGGCGCCCCCAACTAAACGGGCCCTTCACTAAAAAGTAAAGGGCCCGCTGTCGAGAGTTCAAACTGTCAAAATCGCGGCATCACATCAGCAAAGACATGACCCGATGCTTGTTCATCACAGGATGAAGCGGGACAGATCAGTGTTCTGCGCTAGGTCGCCGACGTGCTCGCGGACATAGTCGGCATCGATCGTCACGGTCGAGCCGCCGCGATCCGGAGCGTTGAAGGAGATTTCATCCAAAACACGTTCCATGACGGTCTGAAGGCGGCGTGCGCCGATGTTTTCGACCGAGGAGTTCAGGTGGACAGCGACATCGGCCAAGGCATCGATGCCGTTATCCGTGAACTCGAGGCTGAGGCCCTCGGTCTCCATCAGCGCCTTGTACTGGCGGATAAGGCTCGCCTCGGTTTCCGTCAGGATACGGCGGAAGTCTTCCTTGGTGAGCGCGCGCAGCTCGACGCGGATCGGCAGACGACCTTGCAATTCCGGCAACAGATCGGACGGCTTGGAGACATGGAATGCGCCGGAGGCGATGAAAAGGACGTGGTCCGTCTTCACTGGGCCGTACTTCGTCGACACCGTCGTACCTTCGACCAGCGGAAGAAGGTCGCGCTGCACGCCTTCTCGCGAAACGCCAGCACCCATCCCGCCGTCGCGAGCAGCGATCTTGTCGATCTCGTCGAGGAAGACGATGCCGTCATTCTCGACCGCACGGACCGCGTCGCGCTGGATGACTTCGTTGTCGATCAACTTGTCGGACTCGTCACGGATCAGATCCGTATAGGACGCCTTGACCGTCGTGCGGACCTTCTTGGTGCGGCCGCCCATCGCCCTACCGAACATTTCGGAAAGGTTGAGCACGCCAATGTTGGCGCCAGGCATGCCCGGAATGTCAAAGCCACCCATGCCGGTGGCGGTATCGGCGATTTCGATATCGATCTCCTTGTCGTCAAGTTCGCCGCTGCGCAACTTCTTGCGGAAGCTGTCGCGCGTCGCCGGCGAGGCGGTGGCGCCGACGAGCGCATCGAGAACGCGCTCTTCCGCACTCATATGCGCCTTGGCCTGAACTTCGCTCCGCTTCTTCTCGCGGGCGAGCCCGATGCCGACCTCGACGAGGTCGCGGATGATCTGCTCGACGTCGCGGCCGACATAGCCGACTTCGGTGAACTTAGTCGCTTCGACCTTGATGAAGGGCGCACCCGCCAGTTTGGCGAGACGGCGGGAGATTTCCGTCTTGCCGACACCGGTCGGACCGATCATCAGGATGTTCTTGGGCATGACTTCGTCGCGCAGATCTGGATCGAGCTGATGGCGGCGCCAGCGATTGCGCAACGCGATTGCCACCGCGCGCTTGGCCTCATGCTGGCCGATAATATAGCGATCGAGCTCGGAAACGATCTCGCGAGGGGAAAAAGTGGTCATGTGTCCGTTACTCCGGGTGCGTCCAACGCCATGAAATGCGCCGGACCGTAAATGGAAGTTCTTGTATCGACGTAGTGGAAGCCTGCTTTTTCGTAGGCCCTGATCGCCTGACGGTTTTCGGGATCCGGATCGATCACGATGCGCCTGGCGCCGCTCGCAAAGAGCTCAGCCGCCAACTGGCGGATGATGGCCGTGCCATGACCCTTGCCCGTCAGCTCGGGAACTCCGATCGAGATATCGACGCCCAGCGTCCCCTTCGGCTGATCCTGATAGGGATGACCGTCTTCCAGATGAGGATCATAGCTTTGCAGGTAGCCTATCGGCTGCCCATCCATTTCCACGATCATCGGCCTTGTCTCGACGCTCTCCATCGCCTCTTCGATCGACGCAAGCTCTGTCTCGGGCGCGCCCCACCATTTCGCAACATGCGGCTCTGCCAGCCATTTTGCCACGAGGCCAAAATCCTCATGGCTGATGTCGCGGAAACGGCAATTCGGGGCGTGCTCAGCTTTCAGCATCCAGGGTTTCCACCACCACACTATGGTTCGTGTAGACGCAAATATCGGCGGCAATATCGAGGGCGCGACGCGCCACCTCTTCCGCTGATTTGTCCGTGTCCATCAGGGCGCGAGCTGCAGCGAGCGCAAAATTGCCGCCCGAACCGATCGCCATGGCACCATGCTCCGGCTCAAGAACGTCACCGTTGCCCGTGATCGCCAGCGTCACCTGCTTGTCGGCGACGAGCATCATGGCTTCGAGATTGCGGAGATACTTGTCCGTGCGCCAATCCTTGGCGAGCTCGACGGCCGCGCGCATCAGCTGGCCCGGATATTGCTCGAGCTTCTTTTCAAGCCGCTCGAGAAGCGTGAAGGCGTCCGCGGTGGCGCCCGCGAAACCGGCAATGACTTCGCCCTTGCCGATGCGCCGCACCTTGCGGGCATTGCCTTTCATCACGGTCTGGCCGAGGCTCACCTGGCCGTCGCCGGCCATGATGACCTTGCCGCCCTTTCGGACTGTAATAATCGTTGTCATCAATACACCTTTGCCCGTCTGCCCGGGCTCGTTACGTCGGGCCGAACACCGGCCCTGTGGAGCCCTATGTAAGTGCGTGAATGCCGATTGCAAATGGTGTCGTTTTCTGGCTCCGCAGTTCTGGATATTTGGCGGCTTGCCTGATAAGGAACGCCCGTATTTCCGATGGAGCAGCCATATGGCCGAGACCACAACAAGCCGCACGGGCACCGTGTCCCGCAAGACGAACGAGACTTCGGTTTCCGTTTCCGTCAATCTCGACGGCACCGGAAAGTCGAAGATTTCGACCGGCGTCGGCTTTTTCGACCATATGCTCGACCAGTTGTCACGACATTCGCTCATCGACATGGAGATCGAGACCGAGGGTGATCTGCACATCGACGATCATCACACGGTCGAAGACACCGGCATCGCGATCGGCCAGGCGATTGCCAAGGCACTCGGCGACCGCCGCGGCATCACGCGCTACGCATCGATCGATCTCGCCATGGACGAGACGATGACGAAGGCAGCCGTAGACCTTTCCGGTCGTCCCTTCCTCGTCTGGAACGTCGCCTTTAGCGCGCCGAAGATCGGCACATTCGACACCGAGCTCGTTCGCGAATTCTTCCAGGCGCTTGCCCAGAACGCCGGCATCACCTTGCACATTCTCAACCATTATGGGGCCAACAACCACCATATTGCAGAGACATGCTTCAAGGCCGTTGCCCGCGCGCTGCGTACGGCGACAGAGATAGATCCGAGGCAGGCGGGCCGTGTTCCCTCGACGAAGGGCACGCTCGTCTGAGCCCCCCGAGGGAGCTTGACGATATGACTTCCAGCTACCTGGTCCTGACCGCGCCCGGCGGAACGGACACCAACCACGAGAAGACGCGCTTCATCCGCGACGGGTTCACCGTGCTCGGGTTTCTCTTCCCTTGGATATGGCTGGCCTTCCACCGGCTCTGGTATTACGCCATCGCGGCATTTCTCCTGCAGAGCCTCGGCGGTGCTCTGGCAGACCGCGCAGACCTCTGGCCAGTCGGCGTCGCCATCACCTTCGGCACCAGTCTGCTGGTCGCGCTCGAGGGCCAGAATCTTCGTGTACGCAATCTGGTCGCGAAGGGCTGGGACGAAGCCGACCTGGTTTCGGTCGACTCGCTGCGGACCGCGGAAGAGATCTACTTTTCGAATGTTCCGACCGACGCCGACAGCCGCGCGGCGCCCTCGCCGCAATGGGATCCCACATCCCATGCCCCGCGGCACGGCAGCGCCACCTCGCTCGGTCTCTTTGGTTTTGATGGAGGACGCTGATGCGCGTCGCAATTATAGATTACGGTTCCGGCAATCTGCGTTCGGCGACAAAGGCCTTCGAACGAGCCGCGCGGGAAGCCGGCATCGATGCTGTGATCGATCTGACTGACAGGGCCGAGGCCGTAGCGGCCGCCGATCGCGTGGTGCTGCCGGGTGTCGGCGCCTATGCCGACTGCCGGCGCGGGCTCGATGCCGTTTCCGGTATGTCGGAAGCACTGATCGATGCGGTCGAGAAGAAGGCCCGGCCGTTTCTTGGCATTTGTGTCGGCATGCAGCTGATGTCGTCGCGCGGTCTCGAGAAGACTGTCACTGATGGTTTCGACTGGATTCCCGGTGATGTCGTTGAAATGACGCCTGCGGACGCCAATCTGAAGATTCCGCAAATCGGCTGGAATACGCTGGATCTGAAATCCCCTCACCCGCTGTTCGACAGCATTCCGACCGGGCCGAATGGGCTGCATGCCTATTTTGTGCATTCGTATCATCTGGCGGCGAAGAACCCCGGCGACGTAGTTGCGACGGCCGATTACGGCGGGCCGATCACTGCTTTCGTCGGCCGCGACAACCTAGCGGGAGCCCAGTTCCATCCCGAAAAGAGCCAGAAGCTCGGCCTCGCCCTGATTGCCAATTTCCTGCGCTGGAAGCCTTAGGCTCGCGCACTGCAAGGACAGACAGAATGATCCTATTTCCTGCGATCGACCTCAAAGACGGTCAGTGTGTTCGCCTCAAACTCGGCGATATGGACCAAGCGACCGTCTACAATCCCGACCCTGGCGCCCAGGCGAAGGCGTTTGAAGATCAGGGATTCGAGTGGCTGCATGTCGTTGATTTGAATGGCGCTTTTGCCGGTGAAAGCGTCAATGGCGCGGCGGTCGATGCGATCCTGAAGGCGACGAAGAACCCCGTCCAGCTCGGCGGTGGCATCCGCACGCTCGACCATATCGAGAACTGGCTGTCGCGTGGCCTCGCCCGCGTCATTCTCGGCACCATTGCCGTTCGCGATCCGGCACTGGTGATCGAAGCCTGCAAGAAGTTTCCCGACCGCGTTGCCGTCGGCATCGATGCCAAGCGCGGCAAAGTTGCCGTTGAGGGTTGGGCCGAAGCATCCGAGCTCGGCGTCATCGAGCTGGCGAAGAAATTCGAAGGTGCCGGCGTTGCCGCGATCATTTATACCGACATCGATCGCGATGGCATCCTCGCCGGCATCAATTGGGCGTCGACGCTCGAACTTGCCGAAGCCGTATCGATCCCGGTGATCGCGTCCGGCGGCCTCGCTTCGATCGAGGACGTGAAGCGGATGCTCGAGCCCGACGCACGCAAGCTCGAAGGTGCGATCTCCGGCCGCGCGCTGTATGATGGACGTATCGATCCGAAAGAGGCGCTAGCGCTGATTTCGGCCGCACGCGCAAAGGAGATTGCGCAATGACCCTGAAGGCCCGTGTCATTCCCTGCCTCGACGTCAAGGACGGCCGCGTCGTCAAGGGTGTCAACTTCGTCAATCTGGTAGATGCCGGAGATCCGGTCGAGGCCGCCAAGGCTTATGATGCTGCCGGCGCCGACGAGCTCTGCTTCCTCGACATCACCGCTTCTTCGGACAATCGCGAAACGATCTTCGACGTCGTGGCTCGTACCGCCGAGCAGTGCTTCATGCCTGTCACGGTCGGCGGCGGCGTTCGCACCATCGCTGACATTCGCAAGCTGCTGCTTTGCGGCGCGGACAAGGTTTCGATCAATTCGGCCGCTGTCAACAATCCGGATTTCGTTGCGGAAGCGGCGGACAAGTTCGGCGACCAGTGCATCGTCGTTTCGATCGACGCAAAGCGACGCACTACGCCGGCGCAAGGCGTTGTCAGCGCCTGGGAGATCTATACGCATGGCGGGCGCAATGCGACCGGCATCGACGCTGTGGATTTCGCTCGCAAAATGGTCGAGCGTGGGGCCGGTGAACTGCTTGTTACCTCGATGGACCGCGACGGAACGAAGGTCGGCTACGATCTCGAGCTGACGCGGGCCATTGCGGATTCGGTCCGGGTGCCGGTTATCGCCTCGGGCGGCGTCGGCGACCTCGACGATCTCGTGGCGGGCGTCAAGCAAGGACATGCCAACGCCGTTCTGGCCGCATCGATCTTCCACTTCGGCACCTATTCCGTCGGCGAAGCGAAGCGCTATATGTCGTCCTGCGGCATCGACATGCGTCTGGACTGAGTGGAAAGCGGAATCATGAGTGAATTTACCCTCGCCGACCTGGAAAAGATTGTCGATGCACGATCCAAGGCCTCGCCGGAGGAATCCTGGACGGCAAAGCTTGTTTCCGCCGGTCAGCCGAAAGCTGCCAAGAAACTCGGCGAGGAGGCAATCGAGGCCGTGATGGCGGCGATCGCCGATGACCGCGAGAACCTCACCTATGAAGCCGCCGACCTGCTCTATCACCTATTGGTCGTATTGAAGGTGGCGGGCATTCCGTTGCAAACTGTCATGGCGGAGCTTGAGCGCCGTACCGCTCAATCAGGCCTGAAGGAAAAGGCGAGCCGGCAAAGTACATGAGTATCGCTAGACAGCTCATCGGAGCGCCCGAGACGCTCGATCATTTTCAGGCGAATGCCTATTCGCCCTACCACTTCTTTTCCTCCGAGGAATGGGCGCGCTTCCGTGCGGATACACCGCTGACCCTAAAAGGGGACGAGGTCAAGCGGCTGCGCTCCATGGGCGACCCGATCGACCTTGATGAAGTGCGGCGGATCTATCTGTCGCTTTCGCGCCTTCTCTCTGCCCATGTGGAATCGTCGCAGTTGCTTTTCGAGCAGCGCAACCGCTTCCTCAGTCTCTCGGACGTCGCGAAGACGCCGTTCGTGATCGGCATCGCGGGTTCGGTGGCCGTCGGCAAATCGACAACTGCCCGTATCCTGAAGGAACTGCTGACGCGCTGGCCATCCAGCCCGAAGGTGGATCTCGTGACCACCGACGGCTTCCTGCACCCGAACGCCGTACTGCAGCGTGAAAACCTGATGCAGCGCAAGGGCTTTCCCGAGAGCTACGATACCGGCGCGATCTTGCGCTTCCTGGCCGCGATCAAGGCCGGGCAGCCGAACGTCAAAGCGCCATCCTATTCGCATCTGGTCTATGACGTCCTGCCGAACGAATACAAGATTGTCGACAGGCCGGACATCCTGATCTTCGAGGGCATCAACGTCCTGCAATCGCGCGACCTGCCGGCCGGTGGCAAGATCGTGCCCATGGTCTCTGACTTCTTCGACTTTTCCATCTACATCGATGCGGACGAAAGCCGGATTCACGACTGGTACGTCACGCGCTTCATGCGGCTGCGCGAAACGGCGTTTCGCGATCCCCACTCCTTCTTCCATCGCTATGCTTCGATCAGCGAGGGAGAGGCGCTGACGATCGCCGAAGGCCTCTGGGAAAACATCAACCTGAAGAACCTGCGGGAAAACATCCTGCCGACGCGTCCGCGCGCCGACCTGATCCTGCGCAAGGGCAACAATCACCTGATCGAACAGGTGGCCCTGAGGAAACTCTAAGGCGTTACCCGGCGAAGCGTGAGATTAATCCGGCCACCGTTTTTCAGCAGTGTCGATGTCGATGGATGGACCTTGTCGACGCCGTGGAAACAAAGGCGCCCTTCCGCGCCCAAGACCACGACATCGCCGCTTGAAAGCTTGAAGGAAAGCGTACGGTCGTTGCGCGCTAGACCACCGACGCGAAAGAGGCAGCTATTACCGAGCGATATCGACACCACCGGTGCTGCGAGATCCTGTTCGTCCTTGTCCTGATGCAGGCCCATGCGCGCCTCGTCGGAGTAGAAGTTGATGAGGCAGGCCTGCGGAGGCTTGTCGTAGCCGGAGACGTCGTTCCAGATTTCCAGCAAGTCCGCGGGCATATCCGGCCATGGCTTGCCCGTAACGGGATGAGTTGGCTGGTAGCGATAGCCGCGCTCCTTGTCCGTGACCCAGCCGAGCGGCCCACAATTCGTCATACGCACCGACATCGGCTTGCCGGTGCCTGGCATGACGGGCACGAAAAGCGGTGCATCCGCCACGATCGACCGGATGATATCGACCAATGCCTGCTGCCGCGCTCGGTCCAGATAGGCCGGAAGGTGACTGACGCCGTTCGGCAGCTTCAGCATATCAATCTCCGGGCGGGCGCCCACGCATCTTCTTCACCTCGGCGCGGCCCGACTTCTCCTTCAGCCGGCGTTCGATCGATCCTTTTGTCGGCTTGGTTTTCTTACGGGGCGGCGGCGGCGGCTTTGCCGCCTCGAGAATCAGCTCCTTCAGCCGCTCCCGCGCGTCTTCGCGGTTGCGATCCTGGCTGCGGAAGCGGTTTGCCTCGATCATCAGCACACCTTCTTTCGACAGGCGCTTGCCAGCAAGCTTCACGGCATTCACCTTCACGCGCTCATTCAGGGAGGGTGAGTTGGGAATGTTGAAGAACAGCTGGACTGATGTCGAGACCTTGTTGACGTTCTGTCCGCCGGGGCCACCTGCCAGGACGAACTGCTCCGTCAGCTCCCATCCGGCGATGGTGATTCGATCGTTGATGTAAAGCGGGTCGCTGGCCATGCGATTTCTATCTCACATCGGCCGGCGCTTGGGAACAGACAAAGAAACCCGGCGAACGCCGCCGGGTTTCACGTGAATCATCAATGTTTTGGCGCGTCATTCAGCCGCGGCGCGAAACCCCGGGGCCGCATCGCGCACCCCGCCATCGACGTGGCCTTCGAACTTGGCGAAGTTCTCGATGAACATCGTCACGAGCTTGCCGGCCTGTGCGTCATAGGCGACCGGATCCTGCCACGTGGAACGCGGATCGAGGATAGCCGTCTCGACGCCCGGCACCGCGACGGGAACCGCGAAGCCGAAATTCGGATCAACGCGGAAGTCCGCCTTGCCGAGTTGGCCCGAGAGCGCTGCGGCAAGCAGCGTGCGCGTTGCCTTGATCGGCATGCGCTTTCCGGTGCCGTAAGCGCCGCCGGTCCAGCCGGTGTTGACCAGCCAGCATTCGACCCCGTGGCGGCCGATGAGATCCTTCAGGAGATTGCCGTATTCCGACGGATGGCGTGGCATGAACGGCGCACCGAAGCAGGTCGAGAAGGTCGCTTCCGGCTCGGTCACGCCCCGCTCGGTGCCGGCCACCTTGGCAGTGTAGCCCGACAGGAAGTGGTACATGGCCTGATCCGGCGTCAATTTGGCGATCGGCGGCATGACGCCGAAGGCATCGGCAGTCAGCATGATGATCGTCTTCGGGTGACCGGCAAGACCGGTCTTCGAGGCGTTCGGAATGAAATCCAGCGGGTAGGCACAGCGCGTGTTTTCCGTCAGCGAGCCATCGTTGAAATCAGGTTCGCGCTGATCGTTCAGAACGACGTTTTCGAGAACGGTGCCGAACCGCTGCGTCGTTGCATAGATTTCCGGTTCCGCTTCCGCCGACAGACGGATGGTCTTGGCGTAGCAGCCACCCTCGAAATTGAAGATGCCGTCCTCGCCCCAGCCATGCTCGTCGTCACCGATCAGCGTGCGAGCTGGATCGGCCGAGAGCGTCGTCTTGCCGGTGCCCGAGAGGCCGAAGAAGACCGCGGCATCGCCAGCCGGGCCAACATTGGCCGAGCAGTGCATCGGCATCACCCCCCTTGCCGGGAGCAGATAGTTCAGCACGGTGAAAACCGACTTCTTCATCTCGCCGGCATAGAAGGTGCCGGCGATCAGCACTTCGCCATTCGTCAGGTCGCAAGCGATGACGGTTTCCGTGCGGCAGCCATAGCGCTCGGGGTCGGCCTTGAAGGTCGGCAAGTTGATGATCGTAAGCTTCGGAGCGAAAGATTTGAGGGTCGAGCGCTCCGGGCGGATCAGCAGGTTACGAATGAACAGCGAATGCCAGGCCAACTCGGTGACGATACGCGTCGGTAGCGCATTCTTCTCATCGGCACCGCCGATGAGATCCTGAACGAACAGATCCTTGCCGGCGGCGTGCGCGAGCATGTCCTGCTTCAGGAGCGCGAAGTTCTCCGGCGACATCGGCTTGTTGTTGTCCCACCAGATCTGACCGTCGGTGTTGGCATCACGAACGACGAACTTGTCCCTCGGCGAGCGGCCGGTGTGCTGACCCGTCAAGGCGCGCAACGCACCATGGGCGGTGAGTTCAGCCTCACCCCGGCGAATCGATTCTTCATAGAGGGAGGCGGCCGTAAAGTTATAGCGAGCGCTATTTGCACCCCCCAAACCGATCGTCGCCAGCTCTATTGCCGGGTTGTGGACTCCGAACAGCTCCATGGTCTTTCCCTTCCCTTGAGGCTCGTGCAGTTAAGAACTGAGGCTGACCGTACGGGCGGTTTTTTTAAAACGCAATAGCAAAAAATCAATAAAACGTAGTAATATCAAACTATTAATCGATTTAAATTTTCCCGCTATATTTTAAATCGTTTGAATCAGAAGTGGCCGGATCATATGCAGGCACCACTTTTGGTTGCCATCAAAACTTTACAACAATCTCACCCTTTATCTTTGCCACAATTTGTTCCACCTTTATCCCCATAAGCGCATCCGGTTCACAAAGGCCGCCTGGGGACCTTCCAAATACCTGGAGACGCGCATAGGATGACGGAGACGAATACCATGCCGACAATCGCGCTCGTTGACGACGACCGCAATATCCTCACCTCGGTATCGATCGCACTCGAGGCCGAAGGATATAAGGTCGAGACCTACACCGATGGCGCCTCCGCCCTCGACGGTCTCCTCGCCCGCCCGCCGCATCTTGCCATCTTCGACATCAAGATGCCTCGCATGGACGGCATGGAACTCCTGCGCCGCCTGCGACAGAAATCCGACATGCCGGTTATCTTCCTCACCTCCAAGGATGAGGAAATCGATGAGCTGTTTGGCCTGAAGATGGGCGCCGACGACTTCATTACCAAGCCGTTCTCGCAACGTCTGCTAGTCGAGCGTGTGCGCGCCGTCCTGCGCCGCGCATCGAGCCGCGAGGCTGCCGCCGCGGCCGGCGGTGCTGCTCCAAAACCGGGCACAGCACAGCAGCTTGCTCGCTCGTTGGAGCGCGGCCAACTGGTCATGGACCAGGAACGCCACACCTGCACCTGGAAAGGTGAGCCGGTGACGCTGACGGTGACCGAATTCCTCATTCTGCATTCGCTGGCCCAGCGTCCGGGCGTCGTCAAAAGCCGTGACGCATTGATGGATGCGGCTTATGACGAGCAGGTCTATGTCGACGATCGCACCATCGACAGCCACATCAAGCGGCTCCGCAAGAAATTCAAGATGGTCGATACCGACTTTGATATGATTGAAACGCTCTACGGAGTGGGGTACCGCTTCCGCGAAGCAGCCTGACGCCAAAGCGGCGCGGCATCTGAGATTTGTCGAGAGCTGGTGATCGCGAAAGCGGCCCGCTCTCCGAAAGGGCCTGTCGTTGGCACAGTTGGTGCAGGAAAGGGATCTGGATGAGGCGGAAGGCGTAAGCAGTCGCCGCGTCAGGGGACGACGCTGGTCGCATCCCTTCACGATCATCCGCCGCATCTTCGGCAATGCCGTCTTTTCCAGCCTGACACGCCGCATCCTCTTCTTCAATCTCGCGGCGCTTGTCGTTCTCGTCGGCGGCATTCTCTATCTCAATCAGTTCCGTGAAGGGCTGATCGACGCCCGCGTCGAAAGCCTTCTGACGCAGGGCGAAATCATCGCGGGCGCCGTCTCGGCTTCCGCTTCGGTCGACACGAACTCGATCACGATCGACCCGGAAAAGCTGCTCGAACTGCAGGCTGGCCAGAGCATTACCCCGGTGCCGAACGACGAGGACCTCGAGTTCCCGATCGACCCGGAAAAGGTCGCGCCAGTCTTGCGCCGCTTGATTTCACCGACGAGAACCCGTGCGCGCATCTTCGATGCCGACGCCAACCTGCTGCTCGACTCTCGCCACCTCTATTCGCGCGGCCAGGTCCTGCGTTTTGATCTGCCGCCGGTGGATGACGAGGAGCAGACCTGGAGCCAGTGGTTCACGACGATCTTCAACAAGGTTCTGCAGCCTGGAAACCTGCCGCTGTACAAGGAAGCGCCGGGCGGTGATGGCTCCATCTATCCCGAGGTGATGAACGCGCTGACCGGCGTGCGCGGCGCCGTGGTTCGCACCACGGAGAAAGGCGAGCTGATCGTTTCGGTCGCCGTTCCGATCCAGCGCTTCCGCGCTGTTCTCGGTGTGCTGCTGTTGTCCACGCAAGCAGGCGATATCGATAACATCGTCCACGCCGAGCGCCTCGGCATCATGCGCGTGTTCGGGGTCGCGACGCTTGTCAACGTTCTGCTGTCTCTCGTTCTCTCTTCGACAATCGCCAACCCACTGCGGCGTCTATCCGCCGCCGCCATTCGTGTTCGCCGCGGCGCAAAGGAGCGCGAGGAAATTCCGGACTTTTCCGCACGTCAGGACGAGATCGGCAACCTCTCAATTGCGCTGCGCGAGATGACAACGGCTCTCTACGACCGTATCGACGCGATCGAAAGCTTTGCGGCCGACGTCAGCCACGAACTGAAAAACCCGCTGACGTCGCTCCGCAGTGCCGTCGAGACACTCCCGCTCGCCAAAACGGACGATTCCAAGAAGCGGCTGCTTGATGTCATCCAGCATGACGTTCGCAGGCTGGATCGTCTGATTAGCGATATTTCCGACGCCTCCCGTCTCGATGCCGAGTTGGCGCGGGTCGATGCAGGTTCGGTCGATCTGGAAATCCTGCTTCGCGACCTCATCGACGTGTCGCGGCAGATCCGTAGCCGTAAGAAAGAAGTGCAGATTGAGTTCGCCATCGAGCGCAAGCCGGGCGTCAAGACGCGCTTCGTGGTGAACGGCCACGACCTGCGCATCGGCCAGATCGTTACGAACCTGATTGAGAACGCGCGCTCCTTCGTGCCGGAGCATGACGGCAGGATTACCGTGCGGCTGGTCAGAACGCGCTCTCGCTGCATCGTTTACGTCGAGGATAACGGGCCGGGGGTTCAGGCCGAAAACATCGATCGTATTTTCGAGCGCTTCTATACCGATAGGCCGGAATCTGAGGGCTTCGGGCAGAATTCTGGCCTCGGCCTGTCAATCAGCCGCCAGATCGCCGAGGCACATGGCGGTTCGCTGCGCGCGGAGAACATTATCGATCCCGAGAGCGAAAAGCTGCTCGGAGCGCGCTTCATCCTCGCCCTTCCCGCCAATACCACCGCATGACGGACACCCCTTCGAACATCCACGCAACCGCTATCGTCGTCGGCAGCACCGGTCTTCTTTTCATGGGTCCTTCGGGATGGGGAAAGTCGATGCTCGCCTTTGCTTGCATCAACGAAGCGCAGCGCATGGGCATGTCGGCGATACTCGTTGCCGACGACCAAGTGCTGATCTCAAAACAGGATGGAACGGTGATAGCGACGTGCCCTGCCACGATTGCCGGTTTGATCGAATTGCGCGGCACCGGCATCGTCCGACTGCCGCACACGGAAAGCGCGGTGATGCACTATGCTGTTCTTCCGGGAAGCGTGTCCGGAGAAAAACGGTTGCCGCCTGAAAGTGAGCGGACGACCATTGCCGACGGCATAGATCTGCCAGTCATTCGGTTGCTGGCTAATACTCCCTTGCCGCTGGCGGTATTGATGGCAAAAGCGCCCGATATCGGAGAGTAATGCCTGCGAAATCGGCAAATCCGGCCTATAAAGTCGTATTTTTGTCTTGCGCTTCGGCTTTTCATCGCCAAGATGTGCCCCCACGGTGGACGCGATTGCTGCATTGCGATATTGGGCCCACCGTTTGCATATGCCATTAGGAGCAGTAGTATCATGATCGGACTTGTGCTTGTCACTCATGGCAAGCTGGCAGAAGAGTTTCGTCATGCGGTCGAACACGTCGTCGGTCCTCAGAAATTCATCGAAACGGTCTGTATCGGTCCCGAAGACGACATGGACCAGAGGCGACAAGATATTCTGGAAGCAGTGTCCCGCGCCGATGACGGCCATGGAGTCGTCATCCTGACTGACATGTTCGGTGGCACCCCCTCCAACCTGGCAATATCCGTCATGAGCAGTGGCCACACGGAAGTCATCGCCGGCATGAATTTGCCGATGCTGATCAAGCTTGCCGGCGTACGCGGCGAGAACAACATGGAAAAGGCACTCGCCGAAGCCTCCGAAGCCGGACGGAAATACATCAACGTCGCGAGCCGCGTCCTCAGTGGCAAATAGTGAGCACACCGCGCCCATGACGGCACTCTCCCGAGAAATTCTGATCATCAATAAGCGCGGACTGCACGCACGCGCTTCGGCAAAGTTCGTTCAGCTGGTGGAGAATTTCGATGCCGCCATCACCGTGTCGAAAGACGGAATGACGGTCGGCGGAACGTCGATCATGGGATTGATGATGCTGGCGGCAAGCCCCGGTTCCAGCGTCCTTGTTTCCGCCAGCGGTAACCAGGCAGCACAGGCGCTCGACGCGCTCGACGAGCTGATCCAGAACCGGTTCGGCGAGGAAATGTGAGCCCCTCGCGGCTCATATAAACATATAAAGACTTCTTTATATCATTATTGCCTTCGTCATAGAAGCCTGCTAAACGGCCACCATAGCCGCGCATGCAGCGTGGACGCCATCTGGCGCATGCACGTGCGCTTTCGAATTTTGAGCCGCTTTTCAGCCTGGAGAACCCAATGAGCACTGAAAAAGATTATGTCGTCGCCGACATCGGCCTCGCGGACTTCGGCCGCAAGGAAATCACGATCGCAGAAACCGAGATGCCGGGCCTGATGTCCTGCCGCGCCGAATTCGGCGAAGCAAAGCCGCTCAAGGGCGCACGCATCACCGGTTCGCTGCACATGACGATCCAGACGGCCGTTCTCATCGAAACGCTCGTTGCACTGGGCGCCGAGGTCCGTTGGGCCTCGTGCAACATCTTCTCGACGCAGGATCATGCCGCAGCCGCGATCGCTGCTGCCGGCGTTCCGGTTTTCGCCATCAAGGGCGAGTCGCTGGAAGACTACTGGGTTTACACCGACAAGATCTTCCAGTGGGCTGACGGTGGCCTTTCCAACATGATCCTTGATGATGGCGGCGACGCCACGATGTACATCCTGCTCGGTGCACGCGCTGAAGCCGGCGAGGACGTGCTGTCAAACCCGCATTCCGAAGAGGAAGAAATCCTTTTCGCACAGATCAAGAAGCGTCTGGCCGCATCGCCGGGCTGGTTCACAAAGCAGCGCGATGCCATCAAGGGCGTGACTGAAGAGACCACGACAGGCGTCAACCGCCTCTACCAGCTCAGCCAGAAGGGCCTCCTGCCCTTCCCGGCGATCAACGTCAACGATTCCGTCACCAAGTCGAAGTTCGACAACAAGTACGGGTGCAAGGAATCGCTGGTCGACGGCATCCGCCGTGGCACGGACGTGATGATGGCTGGCAAGGTCGCCGTCGTCTGCGGATATGGCGACGTTGGCAAGGGCTCGGCCGCTTCGCTTCAGGGTGCCGGCGCCCGCGTCAAGGTCACGGAAGTCGATCCGATCTGCGCGCTCCAGGCAGCCATGGACGGTTTCGAGGTCGTCACGCTTGAAGACGTCGTGTCTTCGGCGGACATCTTCATCACCACAACAGGCAACAAGGACGTCATCCGCATCGACCACATGCGTCAGATGAAGGACATGGCGATCGTCGGCAACATCGGCCACTTCGACAATGAAATCGAAGTTGCGGCCCTGCGTAACCTGAAGTGGACCAACATCAAGCCGCAGGTCGACCTGATCGAATTCCCGAAGGGCAACCGCATCATCCTTCTTTCCGAAGGCCGCCTGCTCAACCTCGGCAATGCCACGGGCCATCCGTCCTTCGTCATGTCGGCTTCGTTCACCAACCAGACGCTGGCGCAGATCGAGCTCTTTACCAAGCCCGGCCAGTACCAGAACCAAGTCTATATCCTGCCGAAGCACCTCGACGAAAAGGTTGCACGCCTGCATCTCGACAAGCTCGGCGTGAAGCTGACTCAGCTTTCTGCAGAACAGGCAGCCTATATCGGCGTCACGCCGCAAGGTCCGTACAAGGCAGACCACTACAGATATTGATCCCTAAATCAATATCCACAACATCTAGAGGGCGCCGCATTGACAAATGCGGCGCCCTTATTTTTTGACACACACCTTCCCGCCGATTCCCTTCCGAAGTATTGTTTTAACACTCGATTCGTGGCCACGGACGTGTCCGTTTGCTTCGAAAATGGGATGTCTTGTCGTGATGCGGCACATTAAAGGACGGAGACATACCGCGCATGTCGGAAATGATGCACAGCCTGGTCGAACAGGCGGAGGACGGCGCTCACGCTGGTTCCTGCCCGCTCTATTCAGGTGAACGGAAACCTGTCGACAGTTCAAAGACCGTCACCGAAAAGCCAGGAATATTGGCTCGTGTGGCGCGGATTTTTGCCGCTGGCACCGCAATCGCATCGATTGCGCCACCGGTTTTCGCGCAGGTCGGGGCCGAGGCTGTCGCATCCGCGCATCTCTTCACCTCGTCGCAGGTTGTCGGCCTCTCCGTCGTCATCGGCGTAATCTCCGCCGCGCTGCTTTCAACTCTCTGGGTTGTACGCCAGCGCGGCAACCTCGAAAGCGAAAGCCGTGAAATCCGCTCGGCCCTCTCGGACGCGCAGCAGCGCATCTCGCAGTATCAGGCGCTGATTGCCGACAAGAATCGCCGGATTGTAATCTGGGATGGCAATGAGCGTCCTGAGCTTATCGGTCAGCTTCCAGCCGAAACCGGGGCACCGCAGGACAGCGAATTCCTTGCTTTCGGCCTGTGGCTCAAGTCCCGCTCTGCATCCGAGCTCGAGCACGCGATCGACGGCCTGCGCGGGTCAGCCCACAGCTTCGACATGGTCGTTGAAACCCACCGTGAGGAAATCCTTGAAGCGCAAGGCCGGGTTTCCGGCGGTCGGGCATTCGTCCGGTTTGTCGCGCTGAACAATCTTCGTGCCGAACTTGCCGAGCTAAAGATCGAACGGGACAGGCTGTTGTCGTCGATCTCAGCGTTCCAGGGCATGCTCGATGCAATCGATCTGCCGGCATGGCAGCGAGATACCGAAGGGCGGCTGACCTGGGTCAATCACGCCTATGGCGAAGCCGTAGAGGCCCCGACACCAGAGCAGGCGGTCAGTGAAGGCCGCGAGTTCCTGACCACGGTTGCCCGCGAGCGCATCCGCGCCACGGCGACGACTGAATCGCCATTCCACGACAAGATCTCGACCGTCGTGCGTGGCAACCGCACCTTCTTCGACGTTGTCGATGTGAAAGTCCCAAGCGGCTCCGCCGGCATAGCGGTCGACGTTTCCGGCATCGAAGCTGTTCGCGCCGAATTGGAGCGGACGCTGAAAAGCCACGCCGAAACACTCGATCATCTCGCAACGCCGGTGGCGATCTTCGATGGCGAACGTCGGCTACAGTTCTACAACCAGGCTTTCGTCTCCCTCTGGGAGCTGGACATCGCCTTCCTCGAGAGCCGCCCCGACAATGCGGAACTGCTGGAGCGCCTGCGTGCGGCCAAGAAGCTGCCAGACCAACTGAACTGGAAATCCTGGAAGGAAGCCGCGCTTTCGGTCTACCGGGCGCTCGATACTCAGTCAGACCTCTGGCACTTGCCGAACGGGCAGACACTGCGGGTCTTTGCGACGGCGCATCCGCAGGGCGGCGCCACTTGGGTGTTCGAGAACCTGACCGAACAGGTCGACCTCGAGACACGCTACAATACGCTGCTCAAGGTTCAAGGCGAGACGATCGACCATCTCTCGGAGGGTGTTGCTGTCTTTGGGCCGGACGGGCGCATTCGCCTCTCAAACCCCGCATTCCGAGCACTCTGGGGAATCACTGAGGCCGAGGCAAAACCCAGCACGCATATCCGCGCCCTTGGCGAGGCATGCTCTCAGTCCTATGACCGTCCTGACGGATGGAAGACCTTTGCAGAGCTGATCACCAGCTTCGACGACGAGCGCCGCTCCAGCCAGGGAACGCTCGAGCTGTTCTCAGGTCTCGTGCTCGACTACGCCGTCATTCCGTTGCCGAATGCACAGACGATGCTGACCTTCGTCAACATGACCGACAGCGTCCGAGCCGAGCGCGCCCTGACGGAAAAGAACGAAGCGCTGCGCAAGGCGGACGAGCTCAAAAACGACTTCGTCCAGCACGTTTCCTATGAGCTGCGCTCGCCACTGACCAACATCATCGGCTTCACCGATCTGCTGCGCACGCCGGGCCTCGGACCGCTGAACGACCGGCAGGCGGAATACATCGATCACATCTCGACCTCCTCTTCCGTCCTGCTGACGTTGGTCAACGACATCCTCGATCTTGCCACGGTCGATGCCGGGATCATGCGGCTCAATTACTCGCCGATCGACCTCGGAGACCTGCTCGACGACGTATCGATGCAGATCGCCGACAGGCTTCAGGAAAGCGGCGTGACGCTCGAGATTACCGCTCCAGCACATCTGGGATCACTCGTTGCCGATCCGCAGAGACTGAAGCAGATCCTTGTGAAGCTGCTTTCCAACGCATCCAACTTCTCTCCAGAAGGCTCGTCGATCTCGCTCGAGTGCAGACGCGAGGGGACGGATTTTGTCTTCTCCGTACGCGATCGCGGCCCTGGCATTTCGCAGGACATGATCGCCAACGTGTTCGACCGGTTCTCGACTGGCGCAAAGAGCGGCAAGAGAGGCGGCGCCGGGCTCGGACTGTCGATCGTCGACAGCTTCGTCAGTCTTCACCATGGGACGGTCACCATTGACAGCCAACCGGGCAAGGGCACGATCGTGACCTGCCGGATTCCTTCGGTCGATCTCCCGACATCCGTCGCAGCCGAATAATGGCGCGTACTCCTGTCATTTCTCTCTTCCTGAAGGATGAAGCGGAGACAATCCGCTTTGGGGAGGATCTGGCGCTGGCGTTGAAGCCGGGAGACTGCCTTGCCCTTTCGGGCGACCTTGGCGCTGGGAAATCCTCACTTGCCCGTGCGTTCCTTCGCGCGATGGCGGCTGACGACGACCTTGAGGTGCCAAGCCCCACCTTCACCCTAGTGCAGGCCTATGATCTGCGCATACCCGTCGCACATTTCGATCTCTACCGTCTCGGCGATCCGACCGAACTGACAGAACTCGGCTTCGATGAAGCACTTCAGGACGGCATCTGTCTGGTGGAGTGGCCTGAGATGGCGAGCGACGAGCTGCCAGCAGACCGGATCGCACTGAAGCTGGAGCACGAGGGCCCAGGGCGTCGTGTGACCATTGCAGCACCGGAAAAGCAGACCGCGCGAATCCGGCGGATCCTTGCCATACGTGATTTCCTTGTTGATGCGGGATATCCCGGCGCGAAGCGTCGTTTCCTGACAGGCGACGCCTCTCTTCGAGCCTACGAGGCCGTCTATACCGACGATGGGACGCGAAGTATCCTGATGGACTGGCCACCGCTTCCGGAAGGACCGCCGGTCTTGGACGGCAAGCCATATCCGAAGGTCGCGCATATCGCGGAAAATGCCTATCCTTTCGTCGCCATTGCGAGTGTGCTGCGACAGGAGGGCTTTGCCGCACCCGAGGTCTACCGGGTCGACTATGACCAAGGCATTCTGCTTCTGGAGGACCTCGGCACCGACGGCGTTCTGGATACGCAAGGCCAGCCCATCGGCGATCGCTACCGGGCAAGCGTCGCTTGCCTAGCGCATCTCCATTCGCTGACAATCCCGCAGGACATCCGCGTCACGGATAGCCATGTCCACCACATCCCGGACTTCGACCGAACGGCGATGAAGATGGAAGTGCGCCTCGTTCTCGACTGGCATCTCCCCTGGCGGCGCGGGGGTGCTGCTGCCAGCGATGCGGAGCGCAATGAATACCTCGCCATCTGGGACGGGCTCATCGACGAATTGGAGACCTGCGAAAAGGGGCTTCTCCTTCGTGATTTTCACTCGCCGAATATAATCTGGCGAGAGAACGAGAGGGGCGTTGCGCGCGTCGGATTGATCGACTTCCAGGATGCGATGATCGGCCCCACGGCTTACGATCTCGCTTCGATCGCGCAAGACGCGCGCGTCACAATCGCGCCCGATCTGTTCCAGCAGTTGATGGATGACTACCTAGCGCTGCGCAGAGCGCAGGGGCGATTCGACGAGGCCCGCTTCCTGAAGAGTTGGGCAATCATGTCGACGCAACGCAACTGCAAGCTTGCCGGCCTCTGGGTTCGCTTGATGCAGAGGGACGGAAAGCCCGCCTACATGAAGCATCTGCCGCGCACGCTCTCCTATCTTTCGGTAGCGTTGAAACACGAAACGCTTGCCCCCTTGCGCGACTGGTTCGTAAGGGCTGGAATAGTGCCAGGCGAATCATAATTTCTTGGATCAGATGAGCATCAAGCAAGCCATGGTTCTCGCTGCAGGTCTTGGAACCCGCATGCGGCCAATCACCGACACCATCCCGAAGCCGCTCGTGAAGATCGACGGTAAGGCGATGATCGATTACGCGCTGGATTCTCTTGTGGAAGCCGGCGTCGAAAGGGCCGTGGTAAATGTTCATCACCACGTCGACCAGATGCTGGCTCACTTGGCTTCATACAAAGGCCTCGAGATCATTGTCTCCGACGAGCGCGAGAAGCTGATGAACAACGGCGGTGGGCTTGCAAAGGGCCTGAAGCTGCTTGCTCCCGGCAAGGTATTCGTCACGAATGCCGACCTTTTCTGGATCGGAGAGCGTCCGGGTCTTCCGAGCAACCTGACACGTTTAGCCGGATTCTTTCAACCGCAAAGCATGGACATGGCCATGCTCTGTGTGAAGTTGGAAGATACCACCGGGCACAACGGCAAGAACGATTTCAATATGGCCAGGGATGGCCGTTTGACGCGCTTTGCCGATTCCGGGCCGAGCCCGGTCGTCTACGCCGGCGCGATCGCCATGGACACATCGTTCCTCGATGACGCTCCGGCCGATCCGTTCAACCTCAATCTTTATTTCGACAAGGCGATCTCTCGGGGACGGCTCTACGGCACAGTGCTCCAAGGACACTGGCTTACCGTCGGCACGCCCGAGGCAATCGGCGAAGCGGAGGAAACGATCCGGCGCTACCGGACGTTTGCATGACGGATGGCCGAGCAGCACCGGCCAAGGATTTTGACCATCCCAGCAGGGCTTCCTTTCCTGAAGACCCTTGCGGAAGGCCTCTGTGACGGCAGGTTGACACCCCGTTTTCGGTATGATCCCGACGACCCTCTGTCGCTTTCAAAGGTCACCATCTATCTGCCGACGAGACGTGCTGCACGCGTCCTTCGCTCCGAATTCGTCGACTTTCTTGGCGGGCGATCGGCAATCTTGCCGGTCATCCGCCCGCTCGGCGAAACCGACGACGACAGCGGGTATTTCGATGAAGCCCTGCCGGCGACGTTGGATCTTGCGCAGCCGCTATCGAACACCGCGCGCCTGCTGGAGCTCGCGCGCCTCATTCTTGCCTGGCGAAACAGGCTGCCGGAGATCGTGCGCAGCATCCACTCCGATTCGCCGCTCGTCGCTCCCGCGAGCCCGGCCGACGCCATTTGGCTTGCGCGCAATCTTGCCGAATTGATCGACGCCATCGAGACCGAGGATCGGGATTGGACCGAACTGTCCCGATTGAACGCGAAAGACTATGCGCTCTGGTGGCAGCTGACCTCCGAATTCCTGCAGATCGCCAGCGCCTTCTGGCCGGAAAGACTGAACGAGCTCGGCAAATCGTCTCCGGCGAGGCATCGCAACGCCATCCTTCGTGCCGAAGCAAATCGCTTTGCGACGGTCCCGCCGATGGGACCCATTATCATTGCAGGATCGACGGGCTCGGTGCCGGCGACGGCCGACTTGATTGCGGCAGTGGCCAATCTTCAGGACGGCGTTATCGTGCTGCCAGGTCTCGATCTCGCTATGCCGGAAGAACATTGGCGAATGGTGGCGCCGGAAGATCAGAAAGATCATCCCGCAGATCCAGCAAGCCGCAGCCACTCGCAATACGGCCTCGCTCAACTTCTGAAACGACTTGGCCTTACTCGCGACGACGTAGTGCCGCTGGCAGAGCCAGCCGAGGCGTTACGGCAGCGCAGCGAAATCCTATCGCATGCCCTCTCGCCGGCTGAAGCCACCAGTGAGTGGGGCGCCTGGAAGGCAAGGCTGCCCGATACTGCCATTTCTTCAGCATTTGCAGACGTCTCGTTGATCGAAGCGGGCAATGAGCGAGAGGAGGCCACTGCCATTGCCATCGCGCTCCGCCTGGCACTCGAACGGCCCGGTAAGGATGGCGAGAGCCGAGCGGCACTGATTACCCCTGATCGGAATCTGGCGCGCCGCGTGACCACTGAATTGTCCCGCTTCGGCATCATTGCGGATGACTCCGCAGGCACGCCGCTTTCCGCGACACCGCAGGGAACATTGCTGCAACTGCTGCTCGAGGCGACGCTTCGCCCGGGTGATCCCGTCGCCATTGTCGGCTTGCTCAAGCATCCGTTGGCACACTTCGGAATGGAGCGCAGCGCGCTTGTCGAAGCGGTAACGGCACTCGAGCTGCTGGCGCTGCGAGGTGGCGTCGCCGATGTCGACATCGCAGCGCTGGAGCCGCTACTTGAACAACAGTTGTCGGAGCACGCCTTGGATCGTCATGCGCCGCAATGGCGTAAAGCGCTCCCGGTGGATGCCGTCGATCGCGCGCGCGCGCTAGCCCGCCGGGTTGCTGTGGTTACCGAACCGCTGGCTTCCGCGCTTGTCCGAAGCTTGCCAGAAGAACACGGCCTGACGACAAGCTTTGCACTCTCCGATTGGGCAAGACGTACCGGGCGCGCGCTGGAGGCAGTGGTCGGCGACGAGCGTGGCGACCTTGCGGCACTCTGGTCGGGCGAGGCCGGCAACACGTTGGCTTCAATGCTCGGCGAAGTCATCGAAACCGAGGGGCAGATCGACGCCGACGGTCCGCAGTGGATCGATATCATCGCGGCACTCTTGGCGGGGCAAGCGGCAAAGCCGCGCGCCCTGAGCCATCCAAGGCTATTCATCTTCGGCACGTTGGAAGCGCGCCTGCAGAGTGTAGACACTCTCATCCTGGGAGGGCTGAACGAAGGATCGTGGCCGGGACAGACGTCCAACAACCCGTTCGTCTCCCGAACAATGAAGACGGAGATTGGCCTGGAACCACCGGAGCGGCGAATCGGTCAACTGGCGCACGATTTCGAAATGGCCAATGGAACGCGCCATCTCATCTATTCGCGCGCCCTCAGGCAAGGGTCGACGCCGACGGTCGCGTCGCGTTGGTTACAGCGACTGCTTGCCTTCGGTGGAAAGGCGTTCGAAGCTGAACTCAAGGGTCGCGGCGACAATTTCGTGCATTGGGCAAACCTGATCGACCAAGGCGACCGCCAGGCAACCGCGCAGCGTCCAAGTCCGACGCCACCACGGGAAATGCAGCCGAAGTCGTACTCGTTCAGCGAGGTCGGACGCCTGCGTCGTGACCCGTATGCGATCTATGCGCGCCGCGTTTTACGCCTCGATCCAGTCGCTCCGTTCAACCGAGACCCTGGCGCTGCGGAACGCGGAACGCTCTATCACAAGATCATCGACCGCTTCGTACGCGAAAGCCACGTTGCCGGAACACCGGCGGCGGAAACGGCGATGGAGATTATTCTGACCGAGCTCTTCGACACGGAGCAGCTCCCCGCGCACATCGATGCGGTGTGGCGTCCGCGTTTCCGGGAAGTTGCCCGTGCCTTTCTCGAGTGGGAGGCGCAGCGACGACCGGTCATTCGAAGAACGCTGACAGAGGTGCGTGGCGGTGTCGAGTTGGAGCCCATCAATGTTCGCCTGAGCGGCGTCGCCGACCGGATCGACATCACAGGAAGCGGCACCGCCGACATCATCGACTACAAGACCGGACACAATCCTTCTCCGGCGCAGGCGCGCGCCCTTCTCGATCCCCAGTTGGCGCTGGAGGCGGCCGCGCTCCATGCCGGCGCCTTCCGGGACGCGGGTAGTCTGGTTCCGCAGGATCTTCTCTATGTGCGTCTGCGGCCGGGAGATCGCTTCAAGGTCGACACCGTTAACAATGAGACATCGACCAGGAACGATAAGGCGAAGTCGGCGATGGATCTGGCCGCGGACTCGATCGATCAATTAATAAAGTTTGTCGCGCTTCTGCAGTCGGGCGAGAAGGGCTTCACCTCGCGGCTCGTGCCGGCACAACAGTTCGACTTCGGCGGTGACTACGATCATCTGGCGCGCGTTTCCGAATGGTCAGCCGCAGAGAGCGATGAGGCAGCCAGCGATGAATGACGAACCAACATTGCCCGAGGACGACGATCCTCTCGCCTGGACGAGTTGGACGACCATCCAGCAGTCGATCGCATCCGATCCGCAACGCTCGGCCTGGGTTTCGGCGAATGCCGGCTCCGGAAAGACCCACGTTCTCACGCAGCGTGTCATTCGGCTGCTGCTTGCCGGGGCACGTCCATCAGCAATCCTCTGCTTGACCTATACAAAAGCGGCAGCCTCGGAGATGTCGAACCGCATCTTCGAGCGGCTTGCAGAGTGGGCCGTCCTACCAGATGAAGAACTTGAAGAACGCATCGCGCGGATCGAGGGCAAGGCGCCGGACGCGGGAAAGCGCGCGGAAGCGAGGCGGCTTTTTGCCAAAGCGCTGGAGACACCGGGCGGCCTGAAGATCCAGACCATTCACGCATTTTGCGAAGCGCTGCTGCACCAGTTTCCGCTGGAAGCAAATGTCGCCGGGCACTTCTCCGTGCTCGACGATCGGGCAACCGCAACGCTTCTCGCGGATGCACGACGGTTCCTCCTCACCGCGACGACGCCAGAGGACGACCCAGCGCTCGCGGAGGCCTTTGGCTATGTTCTCAACCTTGGCGATGAGTCGGGCCTGGAAAATCTGCTGGAAGAGATTATCGCCAATCGCAATGCAATCCGCGCCTTTACGCAAGATGCGGAACGCAAGGGTGGCCTCGATGTAGTACTGCGCAAGAAGCTTCGCCTTTCCGCCAACGACACGGCGACTGGAATCGCCGATGAGTATTGGCCGCTTCCTGGTCTGACCGGCAGTGTACTCGACCGGTATTTGGACGTCGCTGACCAAAAGGGCGGTGCCAAGGCGCACGAAATTGCGGCTGGCCTACGGTCGCTGGCGCGCGAGCGCGACTCTGCGCGACGCGCTTCGCTGCTGGAGAAAATCTTTCTGACAGGCAAGGGAGAACCGAAGACGGATTCGCAGTTTCTCGTGAAGGCGATGTCGAGCGAAGCGCCGGAGCTCATCGACGCCGTGACAGCGGCGCGAGCACACGTCGTACTGTGCCGGGATCGGTTGAAAACGGCGCGCATGTACGAGGCAACGCGTGCTGCACTGATTCTCGCCGACCGTCTCAACAAGGACTACGACGACCTCAAGAAGCAGCGCAGCCAACTCGACTTCGAGGATCTGATAACGCGAACGGCCGAGCTCTTGAACAAGAGCGACGTCGGGCCGTGGATCCACTACAAGCTCGACCAGGGTATCGACCATATTCTCGTCGACGAGGCACAGGATACGAGCCCGATCCAGTGGAGCGTCATCCAGTCGCTGGCGGCGGATTTCTTTTCCGGCGAAAGTGCCCGCAATGCGGTGCGGACGCTTTTTGCCGTTGGCGACGAAAAGCAATCTATCTATTCGTTCCAGGGCGCCCGTCCCGAACGCTTCTCGGAGGAAAGCCAGCAGACGCGCCGGCGCGTCTCCCAGGGCGGGCTTGCCTTCTCGACGGTGCGGCTTCCGCTCTCGTTCCGATCGACCTCGGATGTGCTCGCCGCCGTCGATCATATCTTCACACCAGCCGAGAACGCTCGTGGGCTGAGCGCGACGGGCGAGCCCGTGGTTCACCGTTCCAACCGCATCGGCCACCCCGGCGCGGTCGACCTCTGGGAGATGGTTGCGCCTGAGGTAACAATAAAGGAAGAGGACTGGACCGCACCTTTTGACGCCACGCCGGAGAGCGCCCCGGCATCCGTTCTCGCGCGTCGCATTGCCCACACGATCGGCAATCTTGTCGGCAAGGAAACCATCGTCGAGAAGGGCAAGGAGCGGCTGATCGAGGCTGGCGATATCCTCGTGCTGGTACGCAAGCGCGACGCCTTCGTCAACGCATTGACGCGCGCGTTGAAGCGACGCGGCGACATACCGGTTGCCGGCGCCGATCGCCTACGCCTGACGAGCCACATCGCAGTGCAGGACCTCGTGGCGCTCGGCCGCTTTCTGCTTTTGCCCGAAGATGACCTCTCATTGACCGCGCTCATGAAGAGCCCGCTTCTCGATCTGAGCGAAGACGACGTGTTCGCAGTCGCCGCCCTTCGCGCGGAGGGCGAGACTGCCTGGGCTCACGTTCAGAAGTTCGCCGCCGACGGCAGCGCGCGCTTCGAAACGGCCGTCACGCGCCTCAAGCTCTTCCTGGATGAATCCAAGAGCCTGCCGGTCCATGACTTCTATGCGCGCGTTCTGGGATGCCACGGCGGGCGACGGCAATTCCTTGCCCGGCTCGGAACCGAGGTCAGCGATATTCTCGATGAATTCCTGACATTCGCGCTCGACCACGAAAGCGCGGGCCTACCCGGCCTGCAGTCCTTCATCTCAACGCTTGAGATCGAAGCACCAGAGGTAAAACGTGAGCAGGACAAGGGTCGCAACGAAGTCCGGATCATGACCGTGCACGCGTCAAAGGGCCTTGAGGCACCGATCGTGTTCCTGGTCGACGGCGGGTCCAAGGCCTTCACGCCCTCGCACATGCCAAAACTTCGGCTACTTGAGCAGGAGCACGGCGAACCGCCCATGCCGGCCTGGGTTCCCCTCGGCGATCTCAGCAACTCCCTGACCCAAGCCGATGCGACGCGTATCCAATCGCTGGCGGAACAGGAGTATCGGCGGCTGCTCTATGTCGCGATGACCCGGGCCGCCGACCGGCTGACCGTTTGCGGCTACCGGGGAATTCGGCCCAACACCGACACCTGGCATGCGATGATTTCCGTCGCGATGACGGACAGTCATCCGCATGTGTCAGCTGCGACATTTTCCGGACCGGACGATAGCTGGGCTGGTATCAAATGGAGAGTTCCGCGGGTGGAGCGAAGCTTTGAACGGCTCGGACGCATCGAACAGACGGCCAGGCAAGAGTCGATCCCGCCCAGCCTGGACAGGCCGCTGCCACCGCGTAAACAACTGCCTCGCCCGCTTAGCCCGTCTGGCGTCGGAACTATCGTCGATGATGGCGCCGATGACCTCCTCATCGCCTCCCCGCTTTTCGTCGAAAAAGGCACGCCGGATCGCTCGCTCCAGAAGGGGCGGCTCCTCCACCGCATGCTGCAGACGCTGCCGGATGTGCCGCGTGGTGAACAGGCAGATGCGGCTGTGCGCTACACCAAGCGTGCCGCGTCGTTCTGGCCGGAAGCAGAACGGCAGCAACTGGTCGATTCGGTGGTGAAACTATTGCGGGACCCGAGCCTCGAATCCGTATTCTCAACCCATGCACAGGCGGAAGTCTCGGTCATGGGCACGCTGACGATCGGCGGAGTCGACCACGCTGTTTCGGGCCGCGTCGATAGAATGGCAGTCTTCGACGAGCGCGTCGTGGTGCTCGACTATAAGACCAATCGTGTCCCGCCGCAGACGGCAGAGGCGATCCCTTTTGCCCACAAGGCGCAGCTTGCCATCTATCGTGAAATCCTGGCGCCGCTCTACCCTGGCAAGCGTATCGATTGCGTGCTCGTCTATACCGAAAACGGCTCCGTTCACACGCTGACGTCGGACGCATTGGCGTCGGCGCTTGCGCAACTTGAGACAAAGTGAAATACCGGGCATTGAAATGCCCGCACCGCACGCTCACATGTGTTTCAACAGGAATCCGTAAAGGAGCAGCCTATGGCTACCGTAAAAGTCGATATCAACAACTTCCAGTCGGAAGTTCTGGAATCCGCAGAACCCGTCGTCGTCGATTTCTGGGCTGAATGGTGCGGCCCGTGCAAGATGATCGCCCCCAGCCTCGAAGAACTCGCCATCGAGTTTGAGGGTAAGGTGAAAGTCGCCAAGCTCAACATCGATGAGAACCCGGAACTCGCCGCCCAGTTTGGCGTCCGTTCCATTCCGACACTCGCCATATTCAAGGCCGGCGAAGTTGCTGACATCAAGGTTGGCGCTGCCCCGAAGACCGCTCTTTCGAGCTGGATCTCAAGCGCCGCTTAATTTGCCCATAAGCAGATACGAAGAAGCCCGGCATTTGACCGGGCTTTTTTTATTTCGGAGGCGTGCCATTGTCAGCAAGCACATCGCCTACAAGATAAAGAGAGCCGCCTATCAGGATGCGCGGCGGATGGGCCTGTTCAAAGGCACCTTCCTTGATTGCCTCCAATGCGTCACTGACGGTCGACATCGGTTCTGCGACGAGACCCGCATCGTAGGCGGCGTTTGCCAGGATGACCGGGTCTATCATTGCCTCGCTGCCGCGAATCGGCACGCAATAGACCTTCTCCGCCAATCCCTTGAAAGCCTTGAAGTAGCCAACCGGATCCTTGGTGTTGATCATGCCTATGATCAGGAAGAGCGGCCGCGGCTGCCTTTCCTCGAAATTTGCCATAGCTTCGGCGATGACCTCGCCGGCACCGGGATTGTGGCCGCCGTCAACCCAGATTTCTGCCTTGGCCGGGGCACTGGCCATCAGGTGTCCTTCGTTCAGACGCTGAAGGCGGCCCGGCCACTCGACCGATAGCAGCGCCTTTTCCATCATCGCTTCGGTCACCGTGAAGCCCGCAGCCTTGACGGCACGCATCGCGGCAGCGGCATTGGCATATTGGTGACGGCCTGGAAGGCGTGGCAAGGGCAGGTCGGCGAGACCGAACTCGTCCTGATAAACGAGGCGCCCATATTCCTCATGTGCCATATAATCCTGGCCGAAGACGGCGGTCGGGCAGTTCAACCGTTCGGCGGTCGACATCAGAACGTCGAGTGCGGCATCGTATTCCTGCTTGCCGATGACCACCGGGCAACGACGTTTCATGATGCCGGCCTTTTCGGCCGCGATCAGTTCGACCCGATCCCCGAGATAGGGCTGATGGTCCAAGGAAATCGGCATGATGACCGAGACGGCGGGGTTGGAGATGACGTTCGTCGCATCGAAACGGCCGCCGAGGCCAACCTCGATAATGGCGGCATCGGCCGGATGCTCTGAAAACAGTATGAAGGTGACAGCCGTCAGGATCTCGAAAACGGTGATCTTCTGCCCGTCATTGGCGGCCGCGACGCGCCGCACCGCCTCTGCAAAAACGGCATCATCCACGAGTTGCCCGCGGCCACCCTTGACGCCGATCCGATAGCGTTCGTGCCAGTTGACCAAATGCGGAGAGGTATGGACATGGGCGCTGTAACCGCCAGCCTCAAGCAACGCCCGGCAAAACGCTGTCACGGAGCCCTTGCCGTTCGTGCCTGCCACATGGATGACGGGCGGCAGCTTCGTCTGCGGATCACCGAGGATGGAAAGGAGCCGTGTGATGCGATCCAGGGAAAGATCGAAGCCCTTGGGATGCAATCCCATGAGCTTGTCGATTTCCTGCGCTGCTTCACTCACTGCGGCTTGGCCCCTAGGTATCATCGCTCAACCCGGCTGTGATTGGTTTGATCAGGCGCTCGCGGCTATCGCGAGCGTCCCGCTGTTTTCCTTGGAAAGCGCCGCAGCCGGCTTCTTCGTCAGGATCTTCAAGACACGTGCCAGCGTATCCGGAATATCGTGGCGCTTGACCACCATATCGACCATGCCGTGTTCCAGCAGGTATTCGGACGTCTGGAAGCCTTCCGGAAGCTTCTCGCGAATCGTCTGCTCAATGACGCGCTTGCCGGCAAAGCAGATCTCCGCGCCGGGCTCGGCCAGGTGCAGGTCGCCGAGCATCGCGTAAGACGCCGTGACGCCGCCGGTCGTCGGGTTCGTCAAAACAACGATGTAAGGCTGCCCCGCCTCCTTCAGCATGTCGACTGCAACGGTCGTGCGCGGCAGTTGCATGAGCGACAGGATGCCTTCCTGCATGCGAGCGCCACCCGAAGCCGGGAACATGACCAGGGGGCACTTCTCTGCGATGGCGCGTTCGAATGCCTTGACGATTGCCTCGCCGGCGGCGATGCCGAGCGAGCCGCCCATGAAGTTGAACTCGTGGACGACAGCGACGAGCTTCAGACCGTGAACCTTGCCGACGCCGGCGACGATCGTATCTTCCTGATCGGTCTTGATGCGGCTGTCGCGAAGGCGATCCGTGTACTTCTTGGAATCGCGAAACTTCAGCGGGTCCTGCGCGACCTTCGGCTGTACGAGCGCTTCATAGACGCCCTCATCGAAAAGATCGGTAAGGCGAGCCTTCGCCGGCATCTTCATGTGATAGCCGGAGGCCGGAATAACCCACTTGTTGTCTTCCAGATCTTTATGGAAAACCATCTCACCCGTTTCCGGGCACTTGATCCAGAGGTTCTCCGGCACTTCGCGGCGGCCCAGCATGGAATTGATGCGGGGGCGGACGTAGTTGGTGATCCAGTTCAAGTCGAAAACTCCTGATTGACTCTTGCCAATGTGGGGAAACTATTCGGCAGCAACAAGGCGCGCCGAGCGTGTACCCGTTGACAATCCACGAACAAGCGTGGCGACGGCCTGGACGGTATCGGCGGTGGCCTTCCCGTCCTTGGTGAGGCTCGTTGCCACCTGATTGACGATCGCGGTGCCGACAACAACACCATCCGCCGAGCTGCCGATGATCTTTGCGTGGTCGGCGGTCTTGACGCCGAAACCGACACAGACGGGCAGATTGGTGTGCTGCTTGATGCGCTTGACGGCACCCGACACGAGAGAGGGGTCCGGCAGGGCCGAACCGGTGATGCCATTCATCGAAACGTAATAGACGAAGCCGGAGGTGTTTCGCAGAACGGTCGGCAGACGCTTTTCGTCCGTCGTCGGGGTTGCCAGGCGAATGAAATTGATGCCCTTCTTGAGGGCGGGGATGCAGAGTTCATCATCCATCTCCGGCGGAAGGTCGACGACGATGAGCCCGTCGATGCCGGCTGCCAGCGCGTCGTCCAGGAACCTCTCAACGCCGTAGACGTAGATCGGGTTGTAGTATCCCATCATCACGATCGGCGTGGCGTCGTCGGTCTTGCGGAAATCGGCGGCAAGCTGCAGCGTCTTCTTCAGCGTCTGGCCGCCCTTAAGAGCGCGCTGGCCAGCCATCTGGATTGCCGGACCGTCGGCCATCGGATCGGAGAACGGCATGCCGAGCTCGATGACATCGGAACCCGCCTCTGGCAAAGCCTTCATGATGCCGAGCGAGGTTTCGTAGTCCGGATCACCGCCCATGAAATAGGTGACGAGTGCCGGCCGGCCTTCCGCCTTCAGATCGGCGAAGCGTTTATCCATACGTGCGGTCATGACTTACTCACCCATTCCCAGAATCTTGCCGACAGTGAAGATGTCCTTGTCGCCGCGGCCGGAGAGGTTCATCAGGATGATCTCGTCCTTGCCCATCTTCGGGGCGCGCTTGATGACTTCGGCCAGAGCGTGCGACGGCTCTAGCGCCGGAATGATGCCTTCAAGGCGTGTGAGCGTCTGGAAGGCTTCAAGCGCCTCCTGGTCCATGATGGGCACGTATTCGACGCGGCCGATGTCGTTCAGGTAGGAATGCTCAGGCCCAATGCCGGGGTAGTCGAGACCCGCGGAAATCGAATGGCCTTCCTTGATCTGGCCGTCGCCATCTTGCAGCAGGTAGGTGCGGTTGCCGTGCAGGACGCCCGGCGAACCTGCGGTGATCGAGGCACAGTGCTCGTCGCCATTGAGGCCCTTGCCGCCGGCTTCCACGCCGACCATCTTGACGCCCTCGTCATCGAGGAACGGATGGAAAATGCCGATCGCATTCGAACCGCCGCCGACGGCAGCGATGACGAGATCCGGCAGACGGCCTTCGGCTTCCAAGATTTGTTCACGGGCTTCGGTGCCGATGACGGCCTGAAAGTCGCGGACCATTTCCGGATAGGGATGCGGGCCGGCAGCCGTGCCGATCAAGTAGTAAGTGTCGTTGACGTTTGTGACCCAGTCGCGCAGCGCCTCGTTCATGGCGTCCTTGAGCGTGCCGTGGCCGGCAGTCACGGGCTTCACTTCGGCACCGAGCAGTTTCATGCGGAACACGTTCGGCGCCTGGCGCTCGACATCGGTCGCGCCCATGTAAACGACGCAGGGGAGACCAAAGCGGGCGGCGACGGTCGCAGATGCAACGCCATGCTGGCCGGCGCCGGTTTCAGCGATGATACGGGTCTTGCCCATGCGCTTGGCAAGCAGGATCTGGCCGATGCAGTTGTTGATCTTGTGCGAACCGGTGTGGTTCAGCTCCTCGCGCTTGAAGTAGATCTTCGCGCCACCGAGTTCAGCCGTCAGGCGCTCGGCGAAATAGAGGGGGCTCGGTCGGCCGATATAGTGAGCGCCGAGATGCTTCAATTCAGCCTGAAATTCCGGATCGTTCTTCGCCCTGTTCCACTCGTCCTGCAGGTCGAGGATCAAAGGCATCAGCGTCTCGGCGACGAAACGGCCGCCGTAGATACCGAAACGGCCGTCTTCATCAGGGCCGGAGCGGAAGGAATTCGGTTTTGGCGTCTGGTTCACTCTCAACTCCCTGAGGCCGTTTCGGGTTGATTGGCCCTCTCGACCGCATCGAAAAACTCATCGATCATTGCGACGTTCTTGACGCCGGGTGCGCTTTCGACACCGGAGGACACGTCGATCCCCGGCGCCTTCGTAATTGCAAGCGCCTCGGCAATGTTACCTTTGTTCAAGCCACCGGAAAGCATGTAATCCACATTGTCGTCAAGCCGAGTGAGTAGGCTCCAATCGAAGGAAACCCCGTTGCCGCCGGGCAAATCCGATCCTTTCGGCGGCTTCGCATCGAAGAGGAAGCGATCGGCAATGCCGATATAGGCCTCGACCCGCTTCAGATCATCGGCCGTCCGCACAGAAAACGCCTTCATGACGGGTAGCCCGTAGACCGCCTTTATGGTCAAAACGCGCTCGGGGCTTTCGTCGCCATGCAGTTGCAGGATATCGGGTCTAAGGAGCGCTACGATTTCATCGAGATCGTCGTTGCTTGGATTGACGACGACAGCAACAATCTTGGCCTTGCCGCGGGCAGGCTCCGCAAGCTTGCCGGCAATGTCGGGCTCCACGTAGCGAGGGCTCTTCTCAAAGAAGATGAAGCCGATATGCGTGGCACCCCGCGCGAGGGCGCGATCGATTGTTTCAGCCGTCTTCAGCCCGCAGATTTTGATATCCGGTTTCATGGCAGCGAAGTGACACGAAATGCGCTTGGAGTCGAGCCAAATCGCGACAAAAGCTGAATTTTAGAAGCCTTGCGTCACTCGAAATCGATGGCATGAAGCTGGCTGCCATGGCGCTTCAACCAGGCCTTCGCCTCTTCCATGTGCGGGCAGAGCTTTAGACAGAGCGCCCAGAAGCGCGGTCCATGATTCATCTCCTTGAGATGCGCGACTTCATGGGCCGCCAGGTAGTCGACGACGGACGGCGGCGCCATGATGATACGCCAGGAAAAGCTCAGGTTTCCCTCCGACGAGCAGGAACCCCATCGACTGCGGGTGTCCTTCACGGCGATCGACCTGATCGGCGCATTGATCGAGCGGGCATGCAGTGTTGCCAGCCTCTCGAGATCGGCCCGCGCTTCCTTCTTCAGGAACGTGGCAATCCGGCGGCCGAGATGCTCAGGCATGCCGCTGACCTTCAACACCGGCTTGCCATCAACAACGATCGCTTCCGTCAGGCCGCGAAGGCTGCCGGTGTGGTGAATGCGATGAGATGCGCCACGAACTAGAATGGTGCCACCGTCCCGCAGGCCACAGTCGCTCGAGAATTTGGCAAGTTTGGTGAGTAGCCAGCCCTGATGGCGGTCGAGGAAGGCGTTCACTTCACGTTGCGCCAACCCGCTCGGGATCGTCATCTTCAGGGCTCGTCCGCCTGGCTCGATGCGCAAGGTGATGCGGGTTGCCTGCTCATGCTGCTTGATTGTCAGCGGCATCCGGCGGCCGGCCACTTCAAGCGTTCGCGTCTCGGGCGGAGCGGGTTTTCGAACGCTACGGCGTGGCTTTGCGAGGAACGGGAACATGGGCATTTTTTTACATGATTCGCTGGAATTGCGGGCAAAGAAAAGCCGGCATCGAGGATGCCGGTTCAAAGTTTCAGTGCTGAACAGTCCTGGGGATCACGGAGTCTGGTATTCTGCTACCGGACCGTTGTCGTCGCGCTTGGCGTTCTTGCGATCGCGCATGAAGCGGTCGAACTCTTCCTGATCCTTAGCGCGGCGCAGTTCGCGCACGTAGGAATCGAATTCCTCGCGCATTTCATCAAGCTTGCGACGCTCTTCTTCCAGCCGGTCGAGCTCGGCCTTCCGCCAATCGTCGAAGGCGACATTGCCCGTCGAGAAATGAGGGCGATAACGGCCATGCGAACGTCGGCAGCCGGCGAAGAATCCATCGGCGGTGCTGTTTGCATCACGCTTGAAACCGCGCAAACGCTCCCCAAAGATGATATAGGCGAGCATGGCGAGACCCAAAGGCCAGAAAACCACGAAGCCGAGGATCATCAGGGCAATGGTAGCCGGAGTCCAATCCGGCCGAAGCAATGCTGACTGGTTCATCGTGCGGTGTCCTCGCATTTTCCGCGCCCGGCGAGATGCCGAACGCTGGAATCGATGTGGTTACACCCCCAGCCAGCTTCAAGGCAGTCCGCGCTCAAATCGGACAACACTTTGAAATGAAATCACTAATTCAGATGCGCCTAAATCAGCCGGACTTTCCGCCCTTGATAACCCTCTTTACCACAGGCTTTCCCGTCCGTGCATGTTCCTTCACGAAGTTGACGATGCGCGGCGCGATTTCGCGGCGGAAGCGCGATCCGTTGAAGACGCCATAGTGGCCGACATCAGGCTGCAGGTAGTGCATGCGCATGTTCTCGGGAATGTTGACGCAGATCGTCTGGGCGGCCTTCGTCTGGCCGACGCCGGAAATATCATCGTTTTCCCCTTCCACGGTGAGGAGCGCCACATTGCGGATCGCGGCCGGATCGACAAGTTTGCCGCGGTGGAGCAGCTCGCCCTTCGGCAACGCATGTTTTTTGAACACCTGGTCAACCGTCTGAAGGTAGAACTCCGCCGTCAAGTCCATGACAGCGAGATATTCGTCATAAAAGTCGCGGTGCTTCTCGGCCGGCTCGCCGTCGTTCTTCACGAGATGCATGAAGAACTCCTTGTGGGCGATCACGTGCCGATCGAGGTTCATCGACATGAAGCCGGACAGCTGCAGGAATCCCGGATAGACGGGGCGCATGAAACCCGGTTGCGGCCATGGCACGTTCATAATCACATTGTCGGCAAACCACTCCAGCGGCCGTTCCTTGGCAAGCTGGTTGACGGCTGTCGGGTTGATGCGCGTGTCGATCGGTCCACCCATCAATGTCATCGAGGAAGGCGAAAATGGATCGTTTTCCGCCTCCATCACCGCAGCTGCAGCCAACACAGGCACCGAGGGCTGACAGACGGCAATCACGTGGGTATCCGGGCCGAGGAAGCGGAGCATTTCGATGACGTAGTCGACGTAGTCATCGAAATCGAAGGTGCCTTCCGTCATGGGCACCATTCGCGCATCGATCCAGTCCGTGATGTAGATGTCGGCGCTAGGCAGCAACGCCTCGACCGTGCCGCGCAGCAGCGTCGCATAGTGGCCGGACATCGGCGCAACGATGAGAATGCGCGGATCGGTCGTATGAACGCTTGGAACGTTGCGTGCGAAATGAAGCAGATTGCAGAAAGCCCGCGACCATACGACCTCTTCCCGCACGGCAACCTTTCGGTCGCCAATGACGGTGTCATTCAGATCAAACGACGGCTTGCCGTAACGGCGGGTCGTGCGCTCGAACATTTCGAGACTTGCCGCCATCGTACGCCCCCAGGGCGTCTGGGAAATAGGATTGAGCGGATTGGCATAGACCATGCGCATAATATCGGCAAAAGCACGATAGGGCGCCAATGCGGCATGGTTCAATTCGTAAAGCTGGTAAAACATGAGATGCGCCACCTTTCTCTAATCTGGAAGACGACGCCGCTTGAAAAGGCATCGGATTCATTCCAACGACGTGCTGGCACCTCAACGCAGATTAACAGGTTTTTGTTGCGCAGCAACATTGCTATCCGCACCGCAAAAAGAAATGCCGGGAAAATCACCCCCGGCATGATGGTGCGCTCGAATGCTTAACGATCCCGAAATCGGGCTCAGCGATCGGCCAGGAAGGTCTGCTTTTGCGTGCCCAAGCCTTCGATACCGAGCTCCACCACATCGCCAGCCTTGAGGAAACGCGGCGGCTTCATGCCCATGCCGACACCCGGAGGCGTACCGGTGGAAATTACGTCGCCCGGATGCAGTGACATGAACTGGCTGAGGTAAGACACCACAAAGGCGACACCATAAACCATCGTTTTCGACGAGCCGTTCTGCATGGTTTCGCCATTAACTTTCAGCCACATGCCGAGATTTTGGGGGTCGGCAATCTCGTCCTTGGTCACGAGCCAGGGGCCGATCGGACCGAATGTGTCGCAAGACTTGCCCTTGGTCCACTGGCCCGCACGCTCCGTCTGGAAGGCACGCTCCGAGACGTCGTGGGAAACGCAGTAGCCGGCAACATAATCAAGCGCATCGGCTTCGTTAACATACTTCGCCGTCTTGCCGATGACGACGCCGAGTTCCACTTCCCAATCGGTCTTTTCCGAGCCGCGAGGGATCAAGACATTGTCGTTCGGCCCAACGATTGCCGATGTTGCCTTCATGAATATGACAGGCTCCGGCGGGACCGTAGCCCCGGTTTCAGCAGCATGGTCGGAGAAATTTAGCCCGATGCAGATAAACTTTCCGGTACCGGCAACGCAGGCACCAATGCGGCCAGGCAGGAGTTCCGGCAGGCTTTTCGGGTCCAGCGCCTGGAGCTTCGACAGGCCTTCAGGAGAAATCGCATCGCCGCCAATGTCCGAAACGTGGCCTGAAAGATCGCGGATCTTGCCATCGGAATCAAGCATGGCTGGCTTCTCCCGGCCAACTTCTCCAACACGCATAAGCTTCATAACATTTCCTCCTCAGCAAGATCGAAGTGTTGATCACCTATGAACGAGATATTCACCGGTGTCATTATGGCTTTTTGCCGAAGCGGTACGCCGCTTCAGAAAATTTCTGCCAGATCAGGCCCCGCCGGCACGATCCTCGTCGGGTTGAGGCTTTCGATTGAGTAATAGCCGCGCTTGATATGGTCGAAATTGACCGTTTCGACGACACCCGGCCAGTCGAGCATCCGCCGGCAGAAGCGGCCAAGATTGGCGTAGTCGGAAAGACGCCTCAGATTGCATTTGAACAAGCCGTGATAGGCGGTGTCGAAACGCACCAGCGTCACAAAAATGCGAATGTCGCTTTCGGTTGGGTGGTCAGCAAACAGGAACGGCCGATCGCCAAGCTCTTTCTCCACCCAGTCGAGGCACTCGAACACGCCGGCAAACGCTTCTTCATAGGCGAGCTGCGTGGTGGCAAAGCCTGCACGGTAGACGCCGTTGTTGAGCCTCGAATAGATCCGCTCGTTGAAAGCATCGATCTCAGGACGGCGAGCCGCGGGATAGAGATCGATCGGATTGCGAGCAAGATCGCCGAAACCGTCATTCATCATCCGCAGGATGTCAGCTGACTCGTTGTTGACGATCGTCTGCAATTGCTTGTCCCAGAGCACCGGCACTGTCGCGCGGCCGGTAAAGTCGGGCGCAGCGCTGGTATAGATCTCGTGTATATACCTTGCGCCCTGGATATGATCCTGCGTGGCGCCGGGATAGGCGCCAAAGCGCCAGCCCTGCTTCGTCAACGCCGGTTCAACGATGGAAACCGAGATGGCCGACTCCAGCCCTTTAAGCTTTCGGCCGATCAGCGTCCGTGACGCCCACGGGCAGATGTAGGCCACGTAAAGATGGTAGCGACCAGCTTCCGCCTTGAACCCAGCTTTCCCCGTCGGGCCTGCAGCACCATCCCGCGTTACCCAATTGCGGAAGCTGGACGTCTGGCGAACAAAGCCGCCCTTCTCGTCCTTCGCCTGTACCGGCTGCCAATCTTCCGTCCACTTACCGTTTACGAGCAAGACGCTTTCCTCTGGTTGCTGATTTTGGCCAAACTTAGCGTGCCCTTACGCGCGTGGGAGGCCACTATTGTTGAAACAGACTGTCACCGTCTGCGGAGCAAAGCTCGCTTGCCAAGTCGATTGGATGGGGCCTAAGACAGGGCGGATGGAGCTTGATATGCCTGTTTCAACATCTACAGTCGCCACCGCACACGCCAGCAAGTACCTTCAGCAACTATGTAAGCACTGGAGCCACAAGTTCGCCGTGGAGTTCACGGCGGAACATGGCCGCGTGCCCTTCAGCGACACGGCGGAGGTGACGTTTGCGGCTGATGCCAATGCACTTCAGGTGACGCTATCGGTCGCCGAGCCGTCACAGCTTGAGCGATATGAAACTGTCGTCGCCGACCATTTGAAGCGATTTGCTTTCCGCGAAGAACTGCACATTACCTGGAATACCTGACAAACGCACTCGGAAGAGCCATGACAAAGAGCAATAATCGCGAATCCCAATGCCCGATCAATCCGTTGTTCCTGGAACGGTGGTCGCCGCGTGCCTTTACCGGCGAAGTGATCGATGAATCAGATCTCCTGACAATTCTGGACGCCGCGCATTGGGCACCGTCATCCGCCAACCAACAGCCCTGGCGCTTCATCTATGCGCTCAAGGGTTCCGAGGACTGGGACAAATTCGTCAATCTCCTCGTCGAATCCAATCAGGAATGGGCGAAGAACGCTTCGGCGCTGATCTACGTCGTCTCGAGGGGGTTCAGCGGAGATTTTTCCGAAGGACGGAAGAGCTACACGCACTCGTTCGACGCCGGAGCCGCGTGGGGCTATCTCGCCCTGCAGGCCCGGCTCTCAGGCTTCTACGCACACGGAATGGGCGGCATCAAACACGAGCAAATCCAGGAAACCTTTGCTATTCCCGAAGGCTATCGGGTCGAAGCAGGCGTGGCGGTGGGACGTCTTGCCGACAAGAGTGTGCTTTCGGAGCGTAACCAAGAGCGGGAAGTTCCGAGCCAGCGCAAGCCCCTTTCGGATATCGCCTTCCGAGGCAAGTTCATCGCGAACTAGTATTCAAACAAAAGCCCCGCGCTTCGGCGCGGGACTTTGGATGTAACGTGCAGGGGAAACGAGTTCCGCTTAGATGTCGAGGTTTGCAACGCTCAGCGCATTGTCCTGGATGAATTCCCGGCGAGGCTCGACTTCGTCACCCATAAGGCGCGCGAACAGGCCATCGGCATCAGTCGCGTCGGCGACCTTGACCTGCAGCAGCGACCGAACGTTCGGATCGAGCGTCGTTTCCCAGAGCTGTTCGGCATTCATTTCGCCGAGACCCTTGTAACGCTGCATCGTCAGACCCTTGCGGCCGCTTGCAAAAATCGCATCCAGCAGCGCCCGTGGGCCGGAAATTTCCAGCTCACCGTCGCGTCGAGAGAGTGACGGCGGTGTTTGGTAGATCTCCTTCAGTCGAACCGACAGCTGATCGAGAAGCCGCGCGTCCTGCGAACCGATCAACGCCATGTCGAGCACGACGACTTCCTTCACGCCGCGCACCATGCGCTCAAGCTTGAGCCCGCCTTCGCTCGTCAGGCCGCCTTCCCAACCCCGCTCGGTTTCTTCAGCAATCAGATCAAGGCGCCGGGCAACCTCACCGGCGAGCTGTTCTGCCCTTGAGCGGTCGCTGACAGCTTCCGCATTGAGAGCGCCGGCAATCGCTGCCTGTTCGACGGCAGCGCGATTGTAGCGCGAGTGCAGATTGTCGAGCAGCGCACGGAGGCGCAATGCATCACCGATCACTTCTCCAAGGTCCTGGCCGGTCCGCACTTCGCCGCTGCCGAGCTTCAAGGCAGCATCGTCCAGGCCTTGGCCGATCAGATAGTCCTCGAGCGCCTTTTCGTTCTTCACGTACTGGATCGATTTGCCGCGCGAGACCTTATAGAGCGGCGGCTGGGCGATATAGAGATGACCACGCTCGATCAATTCCGGCATCTGGCGGAAGAAGAAGGTCAACAACAGCGTTCGAATGTGGGCGCCGTCGACGTCAGCGTCCGTCATGATGATGATCTTGTGGTAGCGCAGCTTTTCAGCGTTGAACTCGTCCTTGCCGATGCCGGTGCCAAGGGCGGTAATCAGCGTGCCGATTTCCTGGCTTGAAAGCATCTTGTCGAAGCGAGCGCGCTCGACGTTGAGGATCTTGCCGCGCAGGGGCAGGATCGCCTGGTTTTCACGCGAACGGCCCTGCTTGGCCGAACCACCTGCCGAATCGCCCTCGACAAGGAAGACTTCAGACTTGGATGGATCGCGCTCTGAGCAATCGGCGAGCTTGCCGGGCAGAGAAGCAATGTCGAGAGCGCCTTTGCGGCGGGTCAGTTCACGCGCCTTGCGGGCAGCTTCGCGCGCCGCGGCAGCTTCGACCACCTTGCCGACCAAAACCTTGGCTTCCGTCGGGTGCTCTTCCAACCAAGTGCTTAGCGCTTCGCTGACGAGGTTCTCGACAACGGGGCGAACTTCCGAAGAAACCAGCTTGTCCTTGGTCTGCGACGAAAACTTGGGGTCCGGTACCTTGACGGAAAGAACGGCCGTTAGGCCCTCGCGGCAATCGTCACCGGTCAGCGTCACCTTTTCCTTCTTTGTGATGCCCGACGTATCGGCATAGGAGGTGATCTGGCGCGTCAGCGCAGCGCGGAAGCCTGCCATATGCGTACCGCCATCGCGCTGCGGAATGTTGTTGGTGAAGCAAAGGACGTTCTCGTGGTAGCTGTCGTTCCACCACATCGCGACTTCGACGGTAATCCCATCCTTCTCGCCTCGGATTGCCACCGGCTTGTCGACGAGCGGTTTCTTGGCGCGGTCGAGATAGGAGACGAAGGCTTCCAGGCCACCGTCATAGATCATCTCTTCCTGCTTGATATCCGAATGACGCTTGTCGCTCAGGAGGATGCGGACGCCCGAGTTCAGGAACGCGAGCTCGCGCAGACGATGTTCCAGCGTGCCGTAGTCGAATTCGGTCATCGTGAAGGTTTCGGAACTCGGCATGAAGCTGACTTCCGTGCCAGTCTCATCGCGAGCGTCGCCGGTCACTTTCAGCGGCGCATCGGCTACGCCATGGGTGAAGCTCATCTCATGGATCTTGCCTTGACGGCGGATCTTCAGCCTCAGCCAGACGGAGAGCGCATTGACAACGGAAACGCCAACGCCGTGAAGACCACCGGAAACCTTGTAGGAATTCTGATCGAACTTACCCCCGGCATGAAGCTGCGTCATGATGACTTCAGCCGCCGACACGCCCTCGCCGGTATGAATGTCCGTCGGGATGCCGCGGCCGTTGTCGGTGACGGTGACCGAACCATCAGGATTGAGCGTTACGGTCACGATATCGGCGTGGCCTGCGAGCGCTTCGTCGATCGCGTTGTCGACGACTTCGTAGACCATGTGATGAAGACCCGAGCCATCATCGGTATCACCGATATACATACCCGGGCGCTTGCGCACTGCATCAAGGCCCTTCAGAACCTTGATTGAGTCTGCGCCATATTCGGTGCTAACGCCGTTTTCCGTCGTGGGTATATCGGTCATACTTTTCGAGAATTTCCCTGTTGTCGGGGCTGAGGCGAGACTTGCGAATCACCTGCCTTTTACATGCCAGAATATAGGGTTTTTGATCACAGTTCCCAATGCCGGCGCGCTCAAACTGGCCATAAATCAGGGGATTATGACCGTTTTCCGTCCGCTTTTCTGCCGCTTTTAAGAATGTTCGTCAGTTCGCCGAGCGTCGCACGATCAAGATCCCGAATGCGACCCGCCAGAAGGTTCGCAAATGCAGTGTGTTCGGCCGATAGACCCGACGTATCGACAACTACCCGGGGGTCGGAAGAACGGGCCAAAAGGAAGAGTTCCTCTGCCTCGTCCCAGATGATGTTAAAGTAACCGGCGATCCGCTGGAGCAGATCGAAGGTTGGTAAGCCGCGCCGCCCATGTTCGAGGGCCGACAGGTAGGCCGGAGAAACATTGAGAGCCGCAGCCATCTCTTTCTGGGAGACGCCCTTGCGCTCGCGCAGCTTGCGAACCGCCTCGCCGAACGGCGTCATGCTCTCTCTCCATGGCGACGCGACAGCCTGATGTAAAGAGCGCCCTCGCCCCCGTGATGCTGGGCCGCCGTTTCATAGGAAGAGATAAAATACCGAAACTCGGGCTTCGAGAACCACATCGGGACGGCGCGCTTCAGAGCGCCTTCGCTGCCAAGCGAACTGCCCTTGCCGGTTATCACGAGGACATACCTCATTCCCCGTTCATGGGCTCGCATCAGAAACTCGAGAAGCAGTATGTGGGCTTCACTCTGGACCAGCCCATGCAGGTCGATACGGGCCTCCAGCGGCAATTGGCCCTTGGCGATCTTGCGTTTGACGGGTCTTTCAAGCGGGTGGTGAACACCGGATCGCGATTTGGGAGCCGCAGGTGTAGCCGCCCTGCCCACACCTGCGGACGTCTGTTTCGCGCTTGCTGCCGTTTCCTTTTCGACTTCAGCCTCTGCCAGAAACGCATCGAGTTCGGCCAACTCATCCTTTTTGCCAGGCATTGGCCGTGTGCTCCGCGCCACCTTACCCCAAAGTATCCTTTCATCGGCATTGAGTTTCCGGTCTCGTGCCATCAGGCGAACCTCGCCGCAGCCGCGTTGGGGAGCAGGATAGCGAAGTCGGCGTCATGGCGTACTGTTCCGGCAAGCTCTCCCGCCCGATCGCCGGATCCGGTAAAGATATCACCCCTCGCCGGACCGACGATCGCAGAGCCGGTATCGAGAGCTAGCATTAGCCGCGCGAACGGCTTGCCATCATCGAGATGGACAAGATTTTCCGAGCGAACGAAAAACGGAAAGCCGAAAGTATGAATGAGCCGATCGACGGCGAGCGAACGTCCGGCGATCAACGGCACTTTTGCCGCGGCAACAGGGCCGGCGTTCAGGTCTGCTGTCGGAACCTCACGGAAAAAAATGTAGGAGCGATTGTGCCAAAGAACCTCATCGGCCTGGTGGGGGTGGGCGTCCAGCCATCGCCGAATGGCCTGCATCGAAATCTCCGATCGTTCGATTTCTCCACGCTCGATGAGTAACTTGCCGATCGCCGAGAAAGGGTGGCCCGCCTTCGCGGCATAGGTAATACGTCCAATGCTGCCATCAGGGTAGAGCAAGCGCGCGGCGCCTTGAACATGGACGAAGAAGACGTCGACCTTTGACTTTGCCCAAGCAATCTCCAGTCCCCTTCCTGCGAGGCATCCCTCATCGATCGCGCGCCGATCCGGATAGGCTTCAATCCGGCCGTCGCTCAGCTTGCCGAAGGCGTAGCTATCGGGCAAACACTTCGGACGATTGACCTCGTCAAGATCGATCAGATCATCGGGGCGGCGATAGAAGGGAAAGCGATATTCATCATTTGCTACGGCTGAAACCATAATCTCAGGCTCGTAGAAGGCGGTGACGAAACCCGGACTGCCATCCGTCGGGCGAATTCTGAACGGTCGACAGCGGGTCTGGAAAAAGGCCCGGGCATCGGCTGCCGATGAAATTTTCTCACTCTGGGCTGCCTCAAGCAACGGCAGGAGATCCTGCACCGCAAGCCCCAGTGAGCCAGTCCGATATGGCTTAATCTCATTGATCTGCCGCCGGCATGCCTCCATCGCTTCAAAAAGGCCGGAGGGATCATCATCCTTCCAGCCTTCCAGATCATCGAAGCCTATTGCTTGGAGGGCAAAGCCCGAGGCGTCTTCACTCATGCTTCCGATTCGGTGGCCACGAGTTTCCAGTTCGGATCGCGCGAGCGGGTATCGCGCGCAAACGTCCAGAGATCATTGATCTCAGCAACATTCTCTGCATCGCCGTCCATCAGCTTGTCAGCCTTGTCGTAAGTAGCCGAGATCAGCTGACTGACAATGCGAACCGTAATCTGAACTTCCGTGCCCTTGATCTCGGCGCTAGTGATCTCCGCCTTGTCGATACCGACAAAGGTCGATTTCACCTTCTCACCCTTGGATTCGCGATCAGCGATGGCAGCGTCGAAACCGTCATAGACTTCGCGCGACAATAGGTTCTTCAGCGCCTTGCGATCACCGTCGGCAAACGCCATCACGATCATCTCGTAGGCCATGCGGGCGCCGTTCACGAATTCCTTCGGATCGAACGAGGCGTCGGCCTTATTGATTTCGCGAAGCGATTCGTTGAGCGCCGTGCCGGCTGGGGCAAAGGCATCAATCGCCGCAAAGCGGTCGTCTTCTTCGGTCGATGCATCACGACGCGGCAGTGTTACCACTTTTCCGGCGTCCGGAGACTCAGGTCCCACAGCATCGCGCGGCGTATAGAGATCGCGCGGGGGTTTCTCATTTCCCGTACGGCGACCGAGGACGCTGCGCAGCTGCAGAAAAATCAGCACCGCCGCCACTAGAAAAAACAATGTGATGAAGTCGTTTGATCCCATATCCCGCCGCAGCCGCTGTTAACATCCCTGATTTGTACTCCCATATAGTCCGCCTATACAGATGATTCAAATAGGGTCGGCAACGCGACCCTCCAACGGAGTCCGGCTCACGCCGGAATATAACGATGCCCTTGAAGATCCTGCCTGGTTTTCTGCTGCTGCTTCCGCTCGCCGAGATTGCTGGTTTCGTTCTTGTCGGAAAGGCGATTGGACTTTGGCCGACGCTGGCGCTTGTCATTCTCAGCTTCATGCTCGGTATGGCCCTGCTCAGGCGCCAAGGCATTGGGATCCTCCGCCGTATGTCTGCCGAAGGGCGAAACGGCATGGTGCCCGGGCGTGAGCTGCTTCGCCCGGCAATGCTCGTGATTGCCTCTTTGTTGCTGATGATCCCCGGCTTCATCACCGACATCGTGGCATTGCTGATCTTCATTCCTGCTGTGCGCGATCTCGCCTGGCAATATGTTAGCCGCCGTTTCGTTGTCGTGGGGTCAACGAGTGGCTTCAACTCGTCAAGACGCACCAAGGACTCCAAGATCGTCGACCTTGACGACGAGGACTATCGACGCGAACCCAACGACAACTCTCCCTGGTCAGGGAAGCATCTTGGCAAGTGATGAACCGTCCCAGCCGGCCGACTGGCCCAGGGTTGTAACACCATGCCCGAAATGATAGAGCGGCACCATCCAATGCCCTCGAGGAAAAGCCAATGGCCGACGAAAATAGCAATAACGGTGCAACGAGCCCGAGCCTTACTATCCTTGCCCAATACACCAAGGATCTCTCCTTCGAAAATCCGGGTGCGCCGCGTTCGCTGCAGGCGCGTGACAAGGCTCCGGCCATCAACATCAATGTCAACGTCAACGCCAATCCGCTCTCCGATACGGATTTCGACGTCGTTCTGTCTCTGAATGCCGAAGCCAAGGATGGCGATAAGACGGTATTCCACACCGAACTCGTCTATGGCGGCGTCTTCCGGATTGCCGGTTTCCCGCAGGAGCACATGCTACCGGTTCTCTTCATCGAGTGCCCGCGCATGCTCTTCCCGTTCGCACGTCAGATCATTGCCGATGTCACGCGCAATGGTGGCTTCCCGCCACTGATGATCGATCCAATCGATTTCTCTCAGATGTTTGCGCAGCGGGTTGCCGAAGAGCAGGCGCGTGCCAAAGTCCAGGCGACCACGAACTGACAGCGCGCGTACAACACGCTGGAACGAAACGAGATGCCCGGGCCACAACCGGGCATTTTTAGTTTGTGAGATCGTATTTTCCCCAAACACCCTTCGCGCCGAGTTTGGCAATCAGTGCGTCATGAGCTTGCTGCTCGGCTTCGCTGAGGCGTGGCGCAAGGGGCCGAGGCCGTTCGAGCGCGATGATGATGTCTTCGACCACTATTTCCTGCCCGGCCGAGTTGCTTGCGGCGTTTCCTAGCACAAGTGCGGCCTGGCGTCCGCCGATCATCTCGATGTAGACATCGGCAAGCAGTTCAGAGTCAAGAAGCGCGCCGTGCTTCGTTCGATGCGCATTGTCGATGCCATAGCGACGGCAAAGCGCGTCGAGCGAATTGGGGCCCATCGGATGCTTGCGGCGCGCCATGGACAGCGTGTCGAGCACGCGGTCGGGCAGGATCGGCGGCAAATCAAGTCGGGCTAATTCCGCGTTTATAAAGCCCATATCGAATGTGGCGTTATGCGCAATCCACTTCGCGTCGCCAAAGAAATCGATAATTTGCTGCGCAACGTCTGCGAATGAAGGCTTGTCCTTCAGGAATTCATCGGTGATGCCATGCACGGCAAGCGCGTCCGGGTGCACCTTCTGGTCGCCCGGATTTATGTAGATGTGGATCGTATTGCCGGTCGGGAAATGATTGAAAAGCTCAATACCGCCGATCTCGATAATCCGGTCTACGCGGTTATCCAGCCCCGTGGTTTCCGTATCGAAAATGATTTCACGCATTCAGGAATTCCCCACTGGCGAGCCGCCGTCTCAAATCCGAGACAATCTCCGCGACCCGTTTTCTGGCCGTTTCGATGCTGTGTCCGGTATCGATCACATAGTCGGCCCTTGCCCGCTTTTCGACGTCCGGCGTTTGGCGGGCAAGAATCATGTTGAATTTTTCTACTGTCATACCCAGTCGCGCAAGTACGCGCTCCCGCTGTATCTGTGGATCACAGCTGACGACCACGATAACATCGACCCTGCTCTCGGCTCCCGTTTCGAACAATAGCGGGATATCGAGCAGCACCATCCTTGAGCCGCGTTGCTGCTCGCGTTCGATGAACTCCGCCTCACGCTTTCTCACAAGCGGGTGGACGATGGCTTCAAGGCGCTTGAACCCATCAGGACTTCCAGTCAGCTGGCGGCCGAGTTCCTGGCGATCGACAGCACCGTTCTTCATTGTTCCGGGAAAGGCAGCGTCGACCAGGGGCGCTGCCTCCCCTGCATAGAGATCATGGACGACGGCATCGGAATCATTCACAGGCACTCCCTCTTCCGCGAAGAGCTTTGCCATTGTTGATTTGCCCATCCCAATCGAGCCGGTCAATCCGATCCGTAACATCAGTGCTTGTCCATGTCCTCGATAATGAGCGTGCGTAGCTTCTCGTCGACCTTGGGGCGATGCCCGAACCACTTCTCGAAGCCAGGAACGGCTTGATGCAATAGCATGCCAAGTCCATCGACAACGGCAAATCCTTGCTGCTCGGCTTGCATAAGGAAGGGCGTCTTTAGAGGGACATAGACGATATCGGTTACGACAGCATCCGAGAGCAGCGGCGAAAAATCGATCCGTGGGGCATCCTCGCCGTCCATGCCCAATGAGGTCGTGTTGACGAACAGGCCGGCACCGCGCATGACTTCCGACAAAGCCGCCATCGAATGCGCATTTACGCTCGGCCCAAACCGATCCGCCAATTCCTGAGCGCGCTCGACCGTCCTGTTGACCAGATGAATTTCCTTGACACCGCGATCGCGCAGAGCCTGGATGATGGCGCGGCTCGCGCCACCGGCACCGAGGACGACGGCCGACTGCGCCTTATCCCAGCGCGGATATCGCTCATCCAGATTTGCGGTGAAGCCGCGTCCATCCGTGTTCGTCGCCTTGAGCCGACCCTCCTCCATCCAAAGTGTATTGGACGCACCAAGCTCTTCGGAAAGTGCGTCCGGGTCGTCAGCGAGTTTGAACGCCATTTCCTTGTGCGGGATGGTGACGTTGCCGCCTACGAAGTCGGAGGCGCCGCTCTTCAGCGACGCGACAAAGGCTGGAAAATCGGCCGGCGCAACTTCATGGGCGCGATAAGACCCTGGGAGCCCAAGTGTCTTCAACCAGTGGCCATGGATCAGAGGCGACCGGGAATGCTTGATGGGAAACCCCGTGACGAAGGCCCGAGGCCCAAATGTTTCACGTGAATCATCCATCAATGGCACCCAATTCTCTCAGCTTCTCCAACAACGGTAGCATCGGCAATCCCAGGATTGTAAAATAGTCGCCGTCGATGCGCGAAAACAATTGAAGCCCCTCTCCTTCCAGTTGGTAAGCACCGACGCTCGCAAGCGCCTTCTCTCCGACGCGCTTCAAATGCCGCCGGATGAAATCGGCGCCGAGCGAACGCATTGTAAGCTCTGCGTGTGAAACATGCTCCCAGACGATGTCGCCGTCGTAGGCGATCGCAATCGCGCTGTTCAGCCGGTGCGTCTTGCCCGACAGCACTCGAAGGTGGTTCGCGGCATCGGTCATGTCCTTAGGCTTATGAAAGGTCTGCAGGCCGAGCGACATCGTTTGATCCGAGCCGATCACAAGGCAGGCCGGAAAGCGATCACTAACCTCCTTTGCCTTGGCCTTGGCAAGAACGAGGGCGACGGCATCTGGCGTGACACCTTCTCTTTCGAGAGGCGCTTCGACCGCACGCTCATCAATGTGAGCAGCATGGGCCTCGAATGCGAGGCCAGCATTTTCCATCAGCATGCGGCGGAACGGACTTGAGGATGCGAGAATAAGCTTGGGTGTCATGGAGCCTCGAACAGGTCTGCTGCGGCAGCGCTTAACGCAGCTTCGGACGGAGAGCAACAATTGCTGCCGCCGTCTCCTCGATGGAACGGCGCGTCACGTCGATGAGTGGCCAATTGTGCCGGGCACAGAGCGATCGAGCGTATTTGAGCTCCTCTGATATGGCGGCTCGGTCAGTGTATTGCCCTCGGTCAAAACCAGGCGTCGCTCCCAGAATGCGGTTCTCACGGACCTGAGAGATCCGATCGGTCGTGGCAATCAGGCAGACGATCAAAGGTTTGGTCGCGGCGAACAGGCTTTCCGGGAGCGGCACACCATGGACGACCGGAATATTGGCTGTCTTGATGCCACGATTCGCAAGATAGATGCTGGTCGGCGTTTTCGACGTCCGACTGATGCCAATGATGACGACGTCAGCATCATTGTAGTCATCGGGCATCTGGCCGTCGTCATGATCCATCGTGAAGTTGAGTGCTTCGATACGCGCGAAGTAGCCTGCGTTCATCACGTGCTGCGCACCAACGCGCCGACGCGACGGTGCACCAAGATAAATCTGGAATGCGTTCATGACAGGTTCGAGCACGTTCACTGACGCAACACCCATCTCCGCGCAGCGTTGGTCAATGAAGGTCGCGAGCTCACGGTCGACAATCGTGTAGAGAACGATACCTGGCTGACTGTCGATCGATTGGAGAACCTGCAAAAGCTGCTTGCGATTGCGAACGAGTGGGTAGACGTGCTCGATCGGCTGCGCGGACTTGAATTGTGCTGACGCCGCGCGCCCGGCGGAAATCAGCGTTTCGCCAGTCGAGTCAGAAATCAGATGCAGATGGAAGAAGTTCGTGCGGTTCTCCACGCTATTTTCCGTGGCCTGTTGAAAAGACTGGACAACGGAGAGCTAAGAGAGCCGGAGGGGGTTAGGCAAGGGAAAACATGTCACCTTTTCCACAAATCGAATTTTCACGGGAGCCGACAACGCGACCTGTGGGTTCCGTGGATAGCGATTGACAGTTCGAGCACAATCTGTGTCTTTTCCACAGTTCAACCGAACTTGCCGGATGTTTTATCCGATTGGAATAATTTGCGTTTTCTGATTTATCCACGATTTCAGGCCAAGAGCCCGCCACTCAATTACCGCGAACTGGCGGTGGCGCGACAAAAGGCTCCGGCAGTGGATTAATTTTAATCCTTGATAGAAACAGACTCTAAGAAATAGAAACCTTTTAAAATATCTTAGATTTTTTATAGGGAAGAAGCGCGTGGGTGAAAGCCGCCGGAAAATCATGAGGGTCTTGGATGGCGAAACGCTCAGCCCTCCTCCAATCTGGCTGATGAGACAGGCGGGACGATACCTTCCTGAGTACAGGCAAACGCGCGCGAAGGCCGGAAGCTTCCTTGATCTCTGTTATTCGCCTGAACATGCTGTGGAGGTCACTCTTCAGCCTATTCGCCGCTATGGCTTTGATGCGGCCATTCTCTTCTCCGATATCTTGGTGATTCCGGATGCGATGAAGCGGAACGTTCGCTTCACGGAGGGCCATGGACCGCAGATGGATCCCATCGACGAAGCGGGAATCTTCCGGATCAAGACCGACCATATCATCGACTATCTGCAGCCGGTCTTGGAAACAGTTGCGCGCCTGCGGAAGGAGCTGTCGGGTGAAACGACACTTCTCGGCTTCTGTGGTGCTCCGTGGACGGTTGCGACCTATATGATCGCTGGCCATGGCACGCCCGATCAGGCTCCCGCTCGCCTCTTTGCCTATAAGTATCCGAAAGCGTTCGAACACTTGCTTGCGGTCCTGGCCGAGGTGTCGGCCGACTATCTGATTGCGCAGATCGATGCAGGTGCAGATGCCGTACAGATCTTCGATTCCTGGGCTGGAGTTCTCGGCGAGCGGGAGTTCGAGGCATTTGCGGTAAAGCCTGTGGCGCGGATGATCGCCTCCATCAAGGCGCGGCGCCCGAACGCTCGGGTTATAGCCTTCGCTAAGGGAGCGGGGTTCCTGCTGAAGGACTACCGCCAGAAAACGAAGGCAGATGCGATCGGGCTTGATTGGTCGGTGCCCTTGGATTTTGCTGCAGAACTGCAAAAGGATGGAGCCGTACAAGGCAATCTCGATCCGATGCGCGTGGTTGCCGGCGGCGCGGCGCTTGAGGAGGGGGTCACCGACATCCTCGAGAAGCTCGGCGACGGTCCACTGATATTCAATCTTGGCCATGGAATTACACCCCAGGCCGACCCTCAGAACGTCCGGCTGCTCGTCGAGCATGTTCGCAGCTGGAGCCGATAGAACATGGAAAAGCAAACTGATGAGAAGCCTGGCGCTTATGCGCGCCGCCGCGCGCACTTTGCGATCCTGTTCTTTGGACTTCTGGCCGTCGGGCTATTTCTGTGGAATCCAAATGATCTGTATCTGTGGATCAAGGCGCTCCACATCATCGCAGTAATTTCGTGGATGGCCGGCCTCTTCTACATGCCGCGACTTTTCATTTATCATACCGATGCCGAGCCTGGCTCGACGCAGTCCGAGACCTTCAAGGTCATGGAGCGTCGCTTGCTGAAGGTGATTATGAACCCGGCAATGATGCTTACCTGGATCTTTGGGCTCTATCTCACTTGGTCAGTCTACGGCTTTCAGGGTGGCTGGCTGCATGCGAAGATTGGTCTCGTTGTGCTTCTGACGGCCGTGCACGTCCTTTTTGCTCGCGCAGCCAGAGCGTTCGAGCGCGATGAGAACCGCCGGTCGGCGCGCTACTGGCGTTTCATGAATGAGGCGCCGACCCTATTGATGATCGCGATTGTTATTCTGGTAGTGGTCAAGCCGTTCTGATGGAAGGCCATTCGGTTAAATTTTCTTGATTTTAAGCAGCCCCCTTGCGGCGGTGAACCTTACTCGCTATTTTCGGTCCACCTCATCCTTGTGGCAGTATGTAAAGTTCGATCGTCTGCGATCCCTTCGCAGGACCGGTTACAGCCTCAACATCGCCTTCCCCCCAGAATTTAAGAGTAATGGTCACTTCATGGCTGAAATGAAGCTTCAAGAACTTAAGAGTAAGTCCCCGACGGATCTGCTGGCATTCGCCGAATCGCTCGAGGTCGAAAATGCGAGCACGATGCGCAAACAGGAATTGATGTTTGCAATCCTCAAGGTGCTCGCTAGCCAGGACGTAGAGATTATCGGTGAAGGCGTTGTGGAGGTTCTCCAGGACGGTTTTGGTTTCCTGCGGTCTGCCAACGCGAACTATCTTCCTGGCCCGGACGATATCTATATCTCACCATCGCAGATCCGCCGTTTCTCGCTGAAGACCGGCGACACCGTCGAAGGCCCGATCCGCGGGCCCAAGGAAGGCGAGCGCTACTTCGCGCTGCTGAAGGTCAACACCATCAATTTCGACGATCCCGAGAAGATTCGTCACAAGGTGCATTTCGATAACCTGACGCCGCTGTATCCGAATGAACGCTTCAGGATGGAATTGGATGTCCCCACCTCCAAAGACCTGTCGCCGCGCGTCATCGATCTTGTGGCACCGCTTGGTAAGGGTCAGCGCGGCCTGATCGTCGCGCCGCCGCGCACCGGTAAGACCGTTCTCCTTCAGAACATTGCACACTCGATCACGGCGAATCATCCCGAGTGCTATCTCATTGTTCTTCTCATCGATGAACGCCCGGAAGAAGTCACGGACATGCAGCGTTCCGTTCGCGGCGAGGTCATATCCTCAACCTTTGACGAACCGGCTGTGCGCCACGTCCAGGTGGCCGAGATGGTCATCGAAAAGGCGAAGCGTCTCGTGGAACACGGCCGCGACGTTGTGATCCTGCTTGATTCGATCACGCGTCTGGGCCGCGCCTATAACACTGTTGTCCCGTCTTCCGGCAAGGTGCTTACGGGTGGTGTTGATGCGAACGCCCTGCAGCGCCCTAAGCGCTTCTTCGGCGCCGCGCGCAATATAGAAGAGGGCGGATCACTTACGATCATCGCAACGGCTCTTATCGATACCGGCAGCCGCATGGATGAAGTCATCTTCGAAGAGTTTAAGGGGACCGGCAACTCCGAAATCGTTCTCGACCGCAAGGTCGCCGACAAGCGTATCTTCCCGGCGATGGATATCCTGAAGTCCGGTACGCGTAAGGAAGACCTGTTGGTGCCGCGTCAGGATCTTCAGAAGATCTTCGTGTTGCGTCGCATCCTGGCCCCGATGGGAACGACCGACGCGATCGAGTTCCTGATCGACAAACTGAAGCAGACCAAGAACAATCCGGACTTCTTCGATTCCATGAATACATAATCCTTAGCCGGATTCTTCGATAAAGCCGGTCACCGCTGTGGCCGGCTTTCTTATTCGAACGAACGTTCTCTTCAGCCTTGAACTGGAGGAGGAAGTTGATGCCCAACAGGGAAACGATATTCGCTCTGTCGAGCGGCGCTGTTCCGGCTGGTCTAGCCATCGTACGAATCAGCGGAGAAGACGTGCCAGCTGTGCTTGCCGCTCTCATTGGGGAACTGCCGTCCTCGCGGCAGGCAGTATTACGATCGATTCGGTCTCGTAATGGTCTGGTGCTCGACACGGGCCTCGTCCTATTCTTCCCGGCACCGCATTCCTTTACTGGCGAGAATGTCGCAGAACTGCATCTTCATGGTGGCCGTGCGGTTGTCGACGCTCTGTACCGCGAACTCGCAGAATTCCCAAATTTGCGACCCGCAGCAGCAGGAGAATTCTCGCGGCGTGCCTTTGAAAGCGGGAAGCTGGATCTGATCGAGGTCGAGGGCCTGGCAGATCTCATTGCTGCCGAAACGGAGATGCAGCGACGTCTCGCTGTCGAGCAGAGCTCCGGAGGCCTATCTTCCATTTACTATGGCTGGTCAGAAAGACTGACCCGCGCGCGCGCATTGATCGAGGCTGAGCTGGATTTTCCCGATGAGGAAGATGTCCCAGGTTCAGTATCCGATCAGGTCTGGGCGGATGTGTCGAGCTTGGCAGAGGAGCTCGCCAGCCACCTCGAGCAGCTGGAAGCTGGTGAAATTATCCGTGATGGTTTCAAAGTCGTCATTGCAGGCAGGCCGAATGCCGGCAAGTCCAGTCTCATGAATGCTTTGGCTAAGCGCGATGTTGCGATCGTCACCGACATCGCCGGTACGACCAGAGACGTCCTGCAGGTCGATTTGAGTGTGGACGGGTACCTTGTCAAACTCTACGACACTGCTGGTCTTCGCGACACGGACGAGATCGTCGAACGTGAGGGTATCCGGAGGGCTGAGAAGATCATCACTGAAGCGGACCTATTGATCTTTGTCGAAGACCTATCAACAGTCACTGCGACGGACGAGCCGCCAGAAAGCGCCGTATTGGTGGGTACGAAATCTGATCTACCTCGCCGAAGTATGAGAGAATACGATCTCCTGATCTCGACTGAAGATGGGGCCGGACTGGACGAACTTCGGGGTCTGATTGTGCAACGTCTGAAGCAAAAGGTGCATCCTCAGTCCATGGCCATACCGAGCCGGGCACGCCATAGGGAGGCGCTTGCAAGATCATTGGCGGCTTTGCGAGCGTCTCTTCTTGCGCCAAGCCGTGGTTTGGATCTCCGGGCGGAGGATCTGCGTGCAGCCGGCGATGCTTTGGGACGCGTTACCGGACGTGTCGATGTCGAGAACCTGCTTGATATCATCTTCGGCGAATTCTGCATCGGAAAATGATTCACGTGAAACATCCGAATAGCGACCAGTGGCGGGTTTCACGTGAAACGCCTTGACTCGCCAAGCGACATCGCGCATCACCTGACGATCTCAGGAGCTTGAAGAATGGATACCTCACGGTTCGATGTCATCGTCATCGGCGGCGGCCACGCAGGATGCGAAGCCGCGGCCGCGGCCGCGCGTCTTGGCGCTAAGACCGCCTTGGTGACCCATCGACGCGACACCATTGGAGTTATGTCGTGCAATCCGGCAATCGGCGGGCTTGGAAAGGGTCACCTCGTTCGAGAGATCGACGCTATGGATGGGCTCATGAGTCGTATGGCTGATGCGGCTGGTATTCAGTTTCGGATGCTAAACCGGAAGAAGGGTCCGGCCGTTCAAGGTCCTCGCACGCAAGCCGATCGTAAGCTTTACCGCCAGGCGATGCTCGCTGAGATTGAGAGCATTGAGAATCTGACCATCATCGAAGGCGATGCGTTCGATGTATCCATCAAGAATGGGCGGGTTGCGGCTGTTGTGATGAAAGATAGCCGGATTCTATCCTGCGGATCGGTTGTATTGACGACCGGTACGTTCTTGCGAGGCCTCATTCATATCGGTGATCAGAAGATTCCGGCCGGCCGTGTCGGTGAGGAACCATCCGTTGGGCTCTCCCAAACACTTTTGAGCCTTGGTCTTCGGTTGGGACGACTAAAGACCGGCACGCCAGCGCGGCTCGATGGAGCTACGATCGATTGGCACAGTGTCGGCCGTCAGGGCGCTGACGAAGAGCCTGTTCCCTTCTCGTTCATGACTGACCGAATTGTGAATCCGCAAATCGAATGCGGCGTGACGCGGACCACCGAAGCGACTCACCGCATTATCATCGAGAATTTGCGACGCTCCGCAATGTATTCCGGGCAGATTGAGGGTGTCGGCCCGCGCTATTGCCCATCCATCGAAGACAAGCTGGTCAAGTTCGGCGAGCGCGACGGGCATCAGGTCTTTCTTGAACCTGAGGGGCTCGACGATAGCACCATTTATCCCAACGGCATCTCGACGTCCCTGCCCGCCGAGATACAGGACTTATTTATTCGTACGATTCCCGGGCTTGAGCGGGTGGTGATTCTACAGCCTGGTTATGCGATCGAGTACGATCACGTCGACCCGCGGGAGCTGAAACCAACGCTCGAAGCCAAGAAGATGCCGGGACTCTTTCTCGCCGGTCAGATCAATGGAACCACTGGCTACGAGGAAGCGGCGGCTCAGGGCCTTGTTGCCGGTATTAACGCGGCGCGGCTTGCGGGGGACCAGGACGAGGTTTGTTTCAGTAGGACGGATTCGTATATCGGCGTGATGATCGACGACTTGACCTCACGTGGTGTTGCCGAGCCCTACCGGATGTTTACTTCTCGCGCCGAGTATCGCCTGTCGCTGAGAGCCGACAATGCCGATGTTCGCTTAACTCCTTTGGCGATACAAATTGGCGCCGCCTCGGCGGGGCGACGGAATCGTTTCCAGGCGTATCGCGATGCGTTAGACGCAGGGCGCGCCAGATTGAAAGTCCTCTCAGTGACGCCACGCGAAGCTGCGGACTTTGGCCTGAAACTCAACCAGGACGGTCAGCGACGATCGGCCTACGATCTTCTCTCCTATCCCGATTTTGCCCTTCAGGATCTCAAGCCGATTTGGCCGGAGTTAGGCGAGATGGACGGTCGAGTGGCAGGGGCCTTGGAGATAGAAGCAAGCTACGCCGTTTACATGCAGCGACAATCAGCCGACATCGCGCAAGTGAAGCGAGATGAGGATTGGGTGATACCGGGCGACTTCGACTTCAGCGCGCTTTCTGGCCTATCCAACGAGCTCAAGCAGAAGCTGCGTTTTGCTCGCCCCTATAATGTAGCGCAGGCAGCGAAGATCGACGGCATGACGCCGGCTGCCATCTCGTTGTTGCTCGTCCACTTGCGGCGCGGCGCTGCGGACGTTGCGGCTTCCGCCTGAAGGTCGTCTTATTGCAATCTACGAGAGTCCTACAATGCAGCTGAACGGTCGACGTGTTTCACGTGAAACACAGGGGCGTCTCGAACACTTCGTGACGCTCTTTCAAAAATGGGCGAGATCGATCAACTTGACAGCGCCGTCGACGCTTGATGATGCGTGGAGCCGGCATGTCGCCGACTCGGCGCAGATCTTCCAGATCCAGTCGGCGCCTCTTACCTGGATTGACCTAGGCAGCGGGGGTGGCTTTCCGGGGATTGTCACAGCCATCATGCTGGCCGAGCTAGAGGGAGGTTGGGTTCATCTTGTCGAGAGCAATCACAAGAAGGCCGCGTTCCTGCGCACCGTACTTCGCGAAACCGGTGGCAGGGGCACCGTTCACGCGGTTCGGATCGAAGATGCTCCGTCAATCGTCGGGGACTGTGATTGTGTTTCCGCACGTGCGCTCGCCGACCTTGAAAGGCTACTGGGCTATATTGAACCGTGGTCGAAACGGAACGTAGCGCTTCGAGCTTATCTTCACAAAGGCCGGGATTACCGACGCGAGTTGGATAAAGCGCATGGTAGCTGGAGATTTGATCTGCTAGAACATAAGAGCGCTGTCGAGCAGGATTCTGTTATTTTGGAGATCTTCAACCTCCAGCGCGTGGCTTAACAGATCGGGCTTTGGCTATGGCTGGCGAACGAAATCGGATAATCACCATTGCAAATCAGAAGGGTGGCGTTGGCAAGACCACGACGGCGATCAACCTGGCGACGGCACTTGCTGCTATCGGTGAGCGGGTATTGATTGTAGACCTCGATCCTCAGGGCAACGCCAGCACCGGTTTGGGGATAGATCGCAAGCATCGCCGGCTATCTTCCTATGATTTGTTGCTGGGAGATTATGGAATTGAGGAGGTTTCGCAGGAAACTGCTGTTCCAAATCTCCACATTGTGCCATCGACGATGGACCTACTCGGGATCGAGATGGAGATCGCAAGCCAAAGCGATCGTGTTTTCAAGTTGAAGAAGGCCCTAGCAAGGGAAGCAGCTTTCCGCTTTTCCTATATTCTCGTCGATTGCCCGCCATCTTTCAATCTGCTCACCATGAATGCCATGGCAGCCGCGCATTCCGTGCTTGTGCCGTTGCAATGCGAGTTTTTTGCGTTGGAGGGTTTGAGTCAGCTACTCGAAACCGTCGAGCAAGTTCGGCGCACGGTCAACCCACAGCTTGATATCCAGGGAATTGTACTGACGATGTTTGATTCTCGCAACAATCTGGCGCAACAAGTTGTTAACGATGTCCGCATGCATCTCGGGGAGAAAGTCTACCATACGTTGATTCCGCGGAACGTTCGCGTTTCAGAGGCGCCGTCCTACGGCAAACCGGCGATTCTGTACGATCTGAAGTGCGCGGGGAGTCAGGCATATCTCCAGCTGGCGTCAGAGGTTATTCAACGCGAACGCCAACGTCTCGCGGCGTGATTTGAGGAAGATATAGCGAGTTAAGACATGAACGACGACGTCTCGAAGAGAAGACTTGGCCGTGGCCTGGCAGCATTAATCGGTGAGATGGATCAGCCGATGCCGGTTGATGCCCCAAATCGCGGAGTGAGTGCCGATCAAATGGTGCCGATCGAGTTCGTCGGTCGCAATCCACGCAATCCTCGACGGTTCTTCGATGACGGCGAATTGCACGAGCTTGCGAGCTCGATCCGGCAGCATGGTATCGTTCAGCCGATTGTAGTCCGCACTCTGGCGAGCAGCCAGTTCGAGATCATAGCCGGCGAAAGACGGTGGCGCGCGGCGCAGCTTGCTGGCTTGATCGATATTCCTGTCATCGTGCGTGATGTCGATGACAAAACCGCTCTCGAGATTGCGATTGTCGAAAACGTTCAGCGCTCCGACCTCAATCCGTTGGAAGAGGCGCTCGGCTACGAACAACTTATAGCGGAATATGGCTATACCCAGAACGACCTTGGCGAAATCATCGGCAAGAGCCGCAGCCATGTGGCGAATTCGCTGCGTCTTTTGAAGCTGCCAGAGCCTGTTCGAGACCTCCTTGCAGCCGGAAGTCTCTCTGCCGGTCATGCCCGCGCGTTGGTGCCGACCTCTGACCCGGCCGCGCTCGCGCGCACGATCGTATCAAAAGGCATGTCGGTGCGCGACGCCGAGCGTTTGGCTCAAAACGATATCAAGGCGCAGTCCGAACCGAGACCCCTGGCGCATCAAAAGGATCAGAAGGACTCAGATACGCTCGCCTTGGAACGGACCCTTTCCGACGCACTCGGCCTTGATGTGACGATCAATCACAAAGCAAGCGGTGGTCAGATCAGGATATCCTATAAGTCCTTGGAACAGCTAGAGGAAATCTGCCGTCTTCTGGAGCGTCGCTGAGAGTAATTACCGGCGTGCCGATTGCAGTGTGGTCGAAAGCAGCGTCTGGAGTGCGACGCTGTCTTCTAGGGACGCACGCTTGCGAGTCTGCAGGATAGTGGCCTGCAGACGGTTGGCTTCTCGTGCTAGGGCGTCTGCAGACCAAGTTCGAAGTGCTTGTTCGATGATCGGCTTTCGTCGAAAATGCAGATGACGGCCCAGCGTCTGCACGACCTGCGCGGCCGGCAATCGCTTCTCTTCCATTTCCGTCTTCATGGCATCCAGCAACTGAAATTGCTTCAGGCAGGCCTGTATAACGAGAAACACTGCAGTCTTGGACGATATGATCTTCTGCATCGCATTCAGGAAGCTGGTCGGATTGCCGCTCAACACCGCATCGACGGCATCGTCCACTGAGATTGCGCTGGCGTCGCCTATAATTTCCGTAACGTGGTGCTCTTCGATCGTCGATTGACCACGGCAATAGAGCGCAAGCTTTCGCAGTTCGTTGCGAGAGGCGATCCGATCCCCGCCAATAAGCACCAGTAAGGCTTGGCGTGCAGCTGGCGTGATGGCGATGCCTGCGTTCGAAAGTTCGCTGTCTATCAAGCTGTTAAGCGCGCGAGCATCGTCGGAATAGCAGGGTATTGCCACGATATTGCGCGCTGTTTCGGCGCCTTTCCGCAACAGCGAACCCTTCTTGAGGTCGCCAGCTTCTATGATAACGAATGTGCCTTCCGGCATGCTCGCGGAAAGAGTCTGCAGGGAATCGACGAGATATTTTTCGTTCGCTGCTCCGCGGATCCAGACTAGTTTGTCCCCTCCGAAAAGGCCGATCGCCCCAGTCTCGTCCAGGAGACGTCCCTGGTCCCGCTGCAAGTCGGCGATGTCGAGCTTGATCAGCGAAAAAGGATCGGTGAGCGAAACGCCTGTCTTGGCAGCAAGGAGGGTTGCGCGCTCCGAGACAAGGCCACGATCCGGCCCATAGATCACGAAGAGCCGGTAGTTGCGGGCGGATCGCTCAAGAAAGCTTTCAAACTCATGCGATTTGATTTCCGCCATGCATCCGCTCCTCAGCGGCCAAGCGCAGCCGCTATATCGGCACCAACAAACTCGGCAGCCTGCCGCGCGGCGCGGTTCTCGGCGTCGCGAATAGCGCGCTGTTTAGCAAATTCCTGGCCGGGGAAGTCGAGCAGGGCGGTGGCATAGCGATTGCCGGCCTTGATGACATGACCATCCTTCGTCGACTTCAGTGTGTAGTCAACGCTGACAGTTGCACGACCGGCTAGCGACTCATCTGATGAGGCGACAAGCAGAGTGCTAATGACATTCGACCGAACGCTGAGCTCTACCTTGTAGTCCGGGTTCGCGGGCTCGCCGGCGCCGCGGGAAGCGATAAAGATCAGTCGATTGCGAACTTCCTGCCCGACACGGCTCGTTGCTTCCGAGAAGCCGACAGACGCGAGCTTACCCGCGACGCCGGAGCTATCGGAATAGAGGGGGCGAACCTGGCAGGATGCAAAAAAGGCCGCGGATGCAAGGATTGCGGCAATGCCTGAGCCGCGCAGCAGCTTAAAAGCGATATCAAACGACAATGTTCACAATCCTTTGCGGAACCACGATGATCTTCTTAGGCGTCTGACCGTTCAGAGCCTTCTTGACCTCATCCAATGCAAGCACACCCTCGGTGACGGCATTCTGATCTGCGTCGCGAGAAATTGTCAATTCGGCGCGCTTCTTGCCGTTGATCTGAACCGGCAAAATCACATCGTTTTCAACGACAAGGGTCTCGTCATAACGTGGCCAATCCGTGTGTGCCAGCAATGCGCCGTTGCCCAGCGCTGCCCAGCACTCCTCCGCCAAATGCGGTGTCATCGGCGCTACTAACTGGATAAGTATCTCTGCAGCGTCGCGTACGGCGGCGCGATACGTCCGATCGCCCTCCCCCGCGCCTACACGGGTCAAAGGTGACGCCAGGGCATTGACAAGCTCGTAGATCCGCGCGACGGCCTTGTTGAACCAGAGACGATCGTAGTCATTCTGCACGGCTTTCAAGGTTTTGTGCGCGACCTGGGAGATAGCCTGAGCTTCCCCATCCTTAGCCGGAGTCGGAGCAACATCGCGAAGGTTGTCCGACGCCTCGGCAATTAGTCGCCACAGGCGCTGCGTAAACCGGTGAGCGCCCTCGACCCCTGCTTCCGACCAGATAACGTCCCGCTCCGGTGGCGAATCCGAAAGCACGAAGAAGCGCGCAGTGTCTGCGCCGTAGGAGGCGATGATATCGTCCGGATCGACGACATTCTTCTTCGACTTCGACATCTTCTCGATCGATCCGATAGCGACTTCTTCGCCGTTGGAGAGGTGATAGGCGCGGCGTTTTCCGTCCAGTTCCTCGATGCGAATGTCTGCCGGTGCGACCCACTCGCGGCTCATACCGGCACCGCGACTGTATGTCTCGTGCACGACCATGCCCTGCGTGAAGAGACCCTTGAAAGGCTCCTTCACATCGACATGGCCTGTCTCGCGCATTGCTCGGGTGAAGAAGCGCGAATAGAGCAGGTGCAAGATCGCGTGCTCGATACCACCGATGTACTGGTCGACCGGCAGCCACCGATTGGCGGCGTTCGGGTCGGTCGGCTTGCCTTCCCAAGGCGCAGTAAAGCGCGTGAAATACCAGCTGGAATCGACAAATGTGTCCATCGTGTCGGTTTCCCGTCGTGCATCCTTGCCGCACTGCGGGCAGGCGACATGCCGCCATGTTGGATGACGATCAAGCGGATTGCCGGGCTGGTCGAAGGTTACGTCCTCCGGCAGCTTTACCGGCAGGTCCTTCTTCGGAACGGGAACGACGCCGCAGTCATCGCAATGGATCACCGGGATCGGGCAGCCCCAGTAGCGCTGGCGCGAGATGCCCCAATCACGCAAGCGGAAGTTAACCTTGCGCTCGCCCTGGGGAGCGTTGCCAAGGGTCATCGATGACAACCGGTCAGCGACAAGATCAAACGCCTCGCTGGTGGTCTTGCCGTCGAGGAAGCGCGAGTTGATCATCACGCCGTCGCCGTCATAGGCAACATCACCAACGCTGAACGTCGCAGCATCGCCATCTGCCGGCATGACGACCGGAACGACGGGCAAATCGTACTTGCGTGCGAAATCAAGGTCCCGCTGATCGCCTGACGGGCAGCCAAAAATGGCGCCAGTCCCGTAGTCCATGAGGACGAAGTTTGCGATGTAGACAGGCAGTTCCCACGAAGGATCAAGTGGATGCCTTACCCGTATGCCGGTGTCCATTCCCTTCTTCTCCGCAGTTTCCAGCGCGGCGAGCGAGGTGCCGGCGCGGCGGCATTCTTCGCAGAAAGCATCAATGGCCGGGCTCTTTGCTGCGGCATCCTTTGCCAGTGGATGGTCAGCCGCGATCGCCAGGAACGAGGCGCCGAACAGCGTGTCTGGGCGCGTCGTATAGACCTCGATCTCGGTTTCTCCGGCCGGAGCCGTCTCCTGAACGATCTCCCAGCGGAGCATCATGCCTTCGGAGCGGCCGATCCAGTTCTTCTGCATCAGCCGGACCTTTTCAGGCCATTGATCAAGCGTGTCCAACGCCTCGAGCAGGTCCTGGCTGAAGTCGGTGATCTTGAAGAACCACTGCGTCAATTCGCGTTGTTCGACGAGTGCGCCCGAACGCCAGCCGCGTCCGTCGATAACCTGTTCGTTGGCCAGAACAGTGTTGTCGACCGGATCCCAATTCACCTTCGACTGCTTGCGATAGACGAGCCCTTTGTCGAAAAAATCCAGGAAAAGATGCTGCTGATGCTGGTAGTAGGCAACATCGCAGGTTGCGAACTCGCGCCTCCAATCCAGTGACAGGCCCATCGCCTTCAACTGAGACTTCATCGACGCGATATTCTGGTAGGTCCAGGAAGCCGGATGGACGCCGCGCTCCATTGCTGCATTCTCGGCCGGCATGCCAAAGGCGTCCCACCCCATGGGATGCAGCACGTTATAGCCGCGAGCGCGCTTGTAGCGAGCTACGACGTCACCCATTGCGTAGTTTCGCACATGGCCCATGTGGATACGACCGGATGGATACGGAAACATTTCGAGGACGTAATACTTCTCGCGGGGATCGCTGTTGTCGGTCTCGAAGACCTTCGCTTCGTTCCATTTCTGCTGCCAGTGAGGTTCAGCATCGCGCGGGTTATAACGTTCGGTTGCCATGGTACTCGTATTTCCGAAAAATCAGGGGAAGTTGGTGGTGACCTTCACCATGAAACCACCGTAGCGTCAAGTTTTACGGGTGCGGCAAGCGTCCGATCTCGGTCTGCCGTCCACGATTTCGGGCGTGCGGGGCCTTGGCAAGCACAGCCCGGGCGTTTAGTGCATTGCCATCTTCTCATGCGGTCTTGTCGAGGCGAGTGATGGAACTTGAAGAGCGATTGAACGATGTGCGCTCGCATATCACTGCAGCCGAAACGCGGGGCGGGCGATCCGCGGGTTCGGTTCAGCTTGTCGCTGTCTCAAAGACATTCGGCGCAGACGCCATCCGCCCGGCGCTACAGGCCGGGCAGCGGACTTTCGGGGAAAACAGGGTTCAGGAAAGCCAGGCAAAATGGCCGCAGTTGAAATCGGAGACGTCAGACATCGAACTTCATCTTATTGGACCTCTACAGTCTAACAAGGCAGCAGAGGCGGTTGCGTTGTTCGACGTGATCGAGACAGTTGATCGCGAGAAGATTGCCCGTGTACTCGCTGACGAAATGAAGCGTCAGGCGAAGACCCCTCGTCTCTATGTCCAGGTAAATACAGGGCTTGAGCCGCAGAAGGCTGGGATCGCACCGAATGACGTCGCGGTGTTTGTCGCTTTTTGTCGTGATGAACTCGGCCTCGCCATCGAGGGACTGATGTGTATCCCGCCAGCGGATGAGAACCCCGGTCCGCATTTTTCATTGCTTGCCAAGCTTGCCAAGGCGTGCGGCGTCGAGAAGCTTTCGATGGGGATGTCCGGGGATTATGAAACGGCCATTGCCTTTGGCGCGACCAGCGTTCGTGTCGGCTCCGCGATCTTCGGCGCCCGCTGATACGCTGCTTTGGTCGGGCTTCCTCTCCTGCCCAGCCTCTCCTAGATTGCTAAGGTAACTTGCATATCCTGGGGAGGAGCAGATGCAGGGTGGCTATCAGCGGACCTATGCCAGATGGAAGGGCGATCCGGAGGCCTTCTGGCGGGCGGCGGCGGCGGAAATTGACTGGTTCAAAGAGCCGGAGCGGACGTTTTCACCGGAGAGCGGTCCATATGGCCGTTGGTTCGCCGGAGGCGAAACCAATACCTGCTACAATTGCCTCGATCGCCATGTTCTAGCCGGTCGCGGCGGCAAGACCGCATTTATCTACGACAGCCCCGTTAGCGGTACGAAGACTGTCTTTACCTACGGCGAAGCCCTTGCCGAAGTGAACGCCGTTGCTGCGACGCTGCGGCAGCGCGGAATCGTGAAGGGCGACCGCGTCATCATCTATATGCCGATGGTGCCGCAAGCGGTCTTCTCTATGCTTGCCTGCGCACGCATCGGCGCTGTCCATTCCGTCGTGTTCGGTGGCTTTGCGGCAAATGAGCTTGCGGCGCGTATCGACGATTCGGGGGCGAAACTAATTCTGACCGCAAGTTGCGGGCTCGAACCGGGACGGGTGGTGCCCTACAAGCCCTTGGTCGATCAGGCGATGGCCATCGCGAAGTCAAAGCCGGCCCATTGCCTTGTTCTGCAGAGGACGCAGTTTACGGCGGACCTGGTTGATGGTCGTGACGAGGATTTCGAAGCTGCCGTCGCGAGAAATCGTGGTGTGAATGTCGAATGCACCCCCGTCGAGGCAACGGACGAACTCTATATTCTCTATACGTCCGGCACGACGGGCCAGCCCAAGGGCGTCGTGCGCGACAACGGCGGTCACATGGTCGCCCTCAACTGGTCGATGACGAACATCTTCGGCATCCAGCAGGGTGAAGTGTTCTGGGCCGCCTCCGATATTGGTTGGGTTGTCGGCCATTCCTACATTGTCTATGCGCCGCTGCTGGCGGGCGCTGCCAGTGTTATCTTCGAAGGAAAACCGGTCGGCACGCCTGATGCCGGCGTCTTCTGGCGCATTGTTTCAGAGCATGATGTGCGCGTTCTCTTCACCGCACCTACGGCCTTCCGCGCCATTCGCCGCGAAGACAGCGAGGGTGCACACCTCAAAGCCTATTCGAAGCCCAATTTCAGGGCCCTGTTCCTGGCGGGAGAGCGTGCTGATCCGGAGACACTGAAGTGGGCTGAGCATATGCTCGATGTTCCCGTGATCGATCATTGGTGGCAGACCGAAACGGGATGGCCGATGGTGGCGAACCCGCTCGGCCTTGAGGCGCTACCGGTGAAGCATGGTTCCCCATCGGTACCTATGCCCGGCTATAGTATCCATGTCCTCGATGACGCCGGTCACCCCGTGGCTCCGGGCACACTCGGGAACATTGTTGTCGAGCTTCCCCTGCCCCCCGGTTGCCTGCCCACGCTGTGGAACGCGGATGAGCGCTTCCGTTCGGCCTATTTGGCTGAATTTCCCGGTTATTACAAAACCGCGGATGCCGGCTACGTCGACGAGGATGGCTACCTCTTCATCATGTCGCGCACCGACGACATCATCAACTGTGCCGGTCATCGCCTGTCGACGGGAGCGATGGAGGAGGTTTGTGCTACGCATCCGGATGTCGCCGAATGCGCTGTGGTCGGAATTGCCGACCAGCTGAAGGGCCAGGTGCCGTGCGGGTTTCTGGTTCTCAAGAAGAATGTTTCACGGGAAACATCAGCTATCGAATCGGAGGTCGTAAAGCTGATCCGCGACGCGATCGGCCCGGTGGCTGCTTTCAAGACCGCCATAACGGTCGACCGCCTTCCCAAGACACGCTCCGGGAAGATTCTGCGCGGCACGATCCAAAAGATTGCCGACGGCGTGCCGTGGAAAATGCCAGCGACGATCGACGATCCGGCAATTCTCGAGGAAATCGCGGAAGCGTTGCGCAAGCGCGGATTCGGTTCGCTTCCGCTATAGAAGCGCAGAAACAGAAAGGCCCCGCTTACGCAGGGCCTTGTTTATCGCTCATCCAGAGACAATCAGTAGTGATCGTCTTCGTCCTCATCCTTCGGAGAAGACTTCAGCGACTTCAGCTTCGCGAAAACGGCATCGGCGTCGATTTCCTTCTCCTCTTCGCGCTCATGGCTCGTCAGACGCTCGGTCTCATGCGCAGACTGCAAGGTTGCACCAAGCTCGGCTGCCGTTGGCAGCGGACGGCCCTTTGCCGCCTTTTCGACTTCCATGTCGAGGTCGATCTGGCTGCAAAGACCGAGTGTTACCGGGTCCATCGGCGCCAGATTTGCAGAGTTCCAGTGAGTGCGTTCGCGAATCTGCTCGATGGTCGACTTCGTCGTGCCGACGAGGCGGGAAATCTGCGCATCCTTCAGTTCCGGATGATTGCGCACCAGCCAGAGAATGGCGTTTGGGCGATCCTGGCGCTTGGAAACCGGCGTGTAGCGCGGGCCACGGCGCTTGGATTCGGGCACGCGAACTTTGGGCTCGGAGAGTTTAAGCTTGTGTGCCGGGTTCTTTTCGGCACGGGCGATTTCGTCGCGGGAAAGCTGGCCGGTCGCAATCGGGTCGAGACCCTTGATGCCCTGCGCGGCTTCGCCATCGGCAATCGCCTTCACTTCGAGCGGATGCAGTTTGCAGAACTGTGCGATCTGGTCGAATGACAGGGCTGTGTTGTCGACGAGCCAGATGGCGGTCGCCTTCGGCATGAGCAATTGTTGAGCCATGGATATAGTCCTTCTGTCGTCCGCGCCGGTGTCGCGGTCCGTGGATTGTCACCACTATGTCCGGGAAATATGGCGCTATATAACCGCAGTGACGCAGAATTGCAATTGATCACGAATGAAATGACCTTTGTCTAATTGCCGGGCAAATTCGACCTGCTATGAATGCCTAGAGCCAGTCCGGATTGCGTCGTTCCGTCCGGTGTCCGAGTGAGGAGGAGTTCCATGTCCGAAAAGATCTACCCGGTGCAAAAACCGGTGAAGAACCATGCGCTTATCGATAAGGCCAAGTACGAGCAATGGTACGAGGAAAGCGTCGAGAACCCTGACAAGTTCTGGGGCAAGCATGGCAAACGGATCGATTGGTTCAAACCCTACACGAAGGTCAAGAACACGTCTTTCACCGGCCGGGTCCAGATCAAGTGGTTCGAGGACGGGCAGACGAACGTTTCGTACAACTGTATCGACCGGCACCTGAAGACCAACGGCAATCAGACGGCGATCATCTTCGAGGGCGACAATCCCTACGTCGACAAGAAGATCACCTACAACGAGCTCTATGAGCAGGTTTGCCGTATGGCGAACGTCATGAAGAAGCACGGCGTCAAGAAGGGTGATCGCGTTACCATCTATATGCCGATGATTCCCGAGGCGGCCTATGCGATGCTCGCCTGCGCCCGCATCGGCGCAGTTCATTCGGTCGTGTTCGGCGGCTTCTCGCCGGAAGCGCTGGCCGGTCGTATTGTCGACTGCGAGTCCACCTTTGTGATCACCTGCGACGAAGGCGTGCGCGGCGGCAAGCCGGTACCGCTGAAAGACAATACCGATACGGCAATCCATATCGCCGCCCGTCAGCATGTCATCGTCGACAAGGTCCTCGTGGTGCGGCGTACCGGTGGCAAGACCGGCTGGGCGCCGGGCCGCGACATCTGGTACCATCAGGAAGTCGCTACGGTTAAGCCTGAATGCCCGCCGGTGAAGATGAAGGCGGAGGATCCGCTGTTCATCCTCTACACCTCTGGCTCCACCGGAAAGCCGAAAGGCGTGTTGCATACGACGGGCGGCTACCTCGTCTACGCGGCGATGACCCATGAATATGTGTTCGACTATCACCCAGGCGATATCTACTGGTGCACCGCCGACGTGGGCTGGGTGACCGGGCACTCCTACATCGTCTACGGTCCGCTTGCGAACTGTGCGACGACGCTGATGTTCGAAGGCGTGCCGAATTTCCCGGATCAGGGCCGGTTCTGGGAGGTCATCGACAAACACAAGGTCAATATCTTCTACACAGCGCCGACGGCGATCCGCTCGCTAATGGGTGCTGGCGACCACTTCGTCACGCGCTCGTCGCGCTCCAGCCTGCGTCTGCTCGGAACGGTTGGCGAGCCGATCAATCCGGAAGCGTGGGAATGGTACTATAACGTCGTCGGCGACAAGCGTTGCCCTGTCATCGATACGTGGTGGCAGACGGAAACCGGCGGTCACATGATCACGCCGCTGCCGGGCGCGACTGACCTGAAGCCGGGTTCGGCGACGATGCCATTCTTCGGCGTCAAGCCGCAGCTGGTCGACAATGAAGGCAATGTGCTCGAAGGCGCCGCCGACGGGAACCTCTGCATCACCGACAGCTGGCCGGGGCAGATGCGCACCGTCTATGGCGACCACGAGCGCTTCATCCAGACGTACTTCTCGACCTACAAGGGCAAGTATTTCACCGGCGATGGCTGCCGACGGGATGAGGACGGCTACTACTGGATCACCGGTCGTGTCGATGACGTGCTGAACGTCTCGGGGCACCGCCTGGGCACCGCCGAGGTCGAATCCGCTCTCGTTTCGCACAACCTTGTGTCGGAGGCAGCCGTCGTTGGGTATCCGCACCCGATCAAGGGCCAGGGCATCTATTGCTACGTTACTCTAATGGCGGGCAATGAAGGCTCGGACGATTTGCGCCAGCAACTGGTCAAGCATGTTCGCAGCGAAATCGGCCCAATCGCAGCACCCGACAAGATACAGTTTGCACCGGGGCTTCCGAAGACCCGTTCAGGTAAGATCATGCGCCGTATCCTGCGCAAGATCGCCGAGGACGACTTCGGCTCTTTGGGCGATACCTCGACGCTTGCTGATCCCGCCGTTGTTGACGATCTGATCGCCAACCGCCAGAACAAGGCGACAGCCTAGGCAAAAGCCGCTCCGAGCGATCGGGCGGCTTCAGTTCTCTTCGGGACAGATTACGCGCGGCTTTCGGCCGCCATCATAGGCCCCCACGACCCCCCGCCCAACAGATCTTGAGCCGGATTCCTGCCATCTGAAAGCGTTACGTTTGCCAGGATGCGGTCAAAATACTTGTCGCCGGCAATCTGCGTCAGCCGGATCTCGGGTGATCCGGATGTCAGGTCCTCCAGGGGTGGCGCGCGCCGATCCCTGCCCGCCTTATTTCAGCGCATTTGGAGTGCATCTCCGGCGCATCGATGCCGCGAATTCGAACATAGACTTCCATCGTTCGCTGTGGCCAAGGGCGCGGGCTTCGACCAGCAGCGTATCGCCATCAATTACCCTCAGGATTTCAGCCGATACCGGCCCCGCTATTTCGTCGCGTGCCTCGGACGTGACCGGAGCTACGACAAAGGCCAGTGCGACAAGGGAAGCAATCTTCCTCATGGGAGGAATAAATTCCGGTTGCGGAGAAAGTCAATAGGAGTATTTACTTAGAAGTCGATCGCTCTGCCGTTGATTTCCCAGTCCCCGAAGCGGGAGGGATCGGCACCGCCGCGGCCACCTATCTCTGGCGGCATTTCTACCGGCTTCTCGTTTCGGCGACGCTCTTCCGCCTCGGCAAGCGCGCGCTTGGCAGCCGGCGAGAGCAACTTGCGGGAAGCCTCGGCGGCTTCAGTCGCTAGGGTATCGTTGTTGTCATTATCCGCTGCCTGCATCACGCGATTCCGCCTAGAAATATTGAAAATGGCTGGTGAATGACCAAATCATAGTGCGCCGGCGCCGCAATTGAAACCCTTTGGCCTTGCGCGGATCCGCTTGGGCGTATTTTGGAGATAACAATGAACCTCGTCCGCACAGCCATGTTGCTCGCCTTCATGACGGCCTTGTTCATGGCCGTCGGCTTTCTGATCGGCGGGCGCGGCGGCATGATGATCGCGTTCGTGATCGCGGCCGGGATGAACTTCTTTTCCTACTGGAATTCCGACCGCATGGTGCTGTCGGCCTATCACGCGCAGGAGATCGACGAGCGCAATGCCCCGGAGTTCTTCGCGATCATAAGGGATTTGTCGCGCAATGCCGGTCTGCCCATGCCCAAGGTCTATCTCTACGACAGCCCGCAACCAAATGCCTTCGCGACGGGTCGCAATCCCGAGAACGCTGCCGTTGCCGCGTCCACCGGCCTGCTGAGCGCACTGACGCCGGAAGAGGTCGCAGGCGTCATGGCGCATGAGCTCGCCCACGTGCAAAACCGCGACACCTTGACGATGACGATCACCGCGACGCTCGCCGGCGCGATCTCAATGCTGGGTAATTTTGCGTTCTTCTTCAGTGGCAACCGGGAAAACAACAACAATCCGCTCGGTTTCATAGGGGTGTTGCTGGCGATGATCGTCGCGCCGCTCGCCGCGATGATGGTTCAGATGGCCATCAGCCGGACGCGCGAATACTCGGCCGATCGCCGTGGCGCGGAGATTTGTGGCAATCCGCTGTGGCTTGCTTCGGCGCTTGCCAAGATCGCGCGGAGCGCGTCGCATGTGCCGAACTACGATGCCGAGCGCAACCCGGCAACTGCCCATATGTTCATCATCAATCCGCTGACCGGCGCCGGCATGGACAATCTGTTCTCCACACATCCGAACACGGAGAACCGGATTGCGGCGCTGCAGGAAATGGCACGCAGCGGCATGAATGTCTCGACGCCGCCGGTTCGCGCTGATAATTCGATGCGCAAATCGCGCTCGGTTCCGAATACCGGTCTTGGTCGCGGTGGTTCACAACCGCCGAAAGGTCCGTGGTCTTGAATTCAGACGGCAAGAAAAAGTCATTTCGTAAAGCAAAGCCTTCCAACTCGGGGCCTGTCCTTGCGCCAGCAAAACCCGGATTGCAGGTTCGTGCCGCTGCCGCCAAGATCCTTGCAGCCGTCGTGGACCGGAAGCTCCCGCTTGACGGCGCCTTGGACAATGAGCATGGCAATCCAGCCTACAAGGCTCTGAACGAGGGTGACCGCGCACTGGTGCGTGCCATTCTCAATGCGACGCTGCGCCATTTGCCGCGCATAGATGCCGCGATCTCCCTCCTGCTCGAATCGCCGCTTCCCGAAGGCGCGCGAGCATTGCATCACGTTCTCGCGATTGCCGCGGCGCAGATCCTCTACCTTGATGTGCCGGATCATGCCGCAGTCGACCTCGCAGTTGAGCAATCAAATCAGGACCCGCGGAATCGCCGCTTTGCCAGGCTGGTAAATGCCGTCCTACGCCGTCTTGGACGCGAGAAAGAGGATGTCCTGGCTGAAATCAACGCCATTCCGGTCATGCCGGAATGGTTTCTTAAAAGGCTCGAAAGGGCCTACGGCAAGGAAAGGGCACGATCGATCTCTGAATCGCAGCTCGAGCCGGCCGCAATTGATCTTACCGTCAAAACGGACGCGCGGAGCTGGGCGCAGCGTTTGGGCGGTCTTGTGCTGCCGACCGGTGGTGTTCGGCTGGCCGCCTTCGAGGGCGGCATTCCCTCACTCGAGGGATTTGCGGAGGGCGCATGGTGGGTTCAGGACGCAGCCGCCAGTATCCCTGCTCAGCTCTTCGGTGACTTGGCGGGAAAACGCGTTGCGGATTTGTGTGCAGCGCCTGGCGGAAAGACGGCCCAGTTGATCCTTGCTGGGGGTGACGTTACGGCGGTCGAGCAATCCGAAAACCGTATCAAGCGTTTGCGAGCCAATCTGGATCGGCTAGCGTTGAGTGGCGAAACGGTTGCCAGCGACCTGACGAAATACCAGCCAGCGGAACTGTTCGATGCCATACTGCTGGATGCGCCGTGCTCATCGACGGGGACGACGCGCCGACATCCCGACGTTCTCTGGGTCAAGGGGCCGGACGACATCGCGAAACTTGCTGCGCTTCAAGAACGCCTGCTGCGCCACGCGATAACCTTGCTGAAGCCGGGCGGCACAATTGTCTTTTCCAATTGCTCGCTTGATCCGACCGAGGGAGAAGAGGTAGCCGCTCGCGTCCTTGCGGATACACCGATGCTCGAGCGTGTCGCCATTGATGCCAAGCGCTGGCCGGGACTGGAGTGTGCCATCAGCCGCCTCGGAGAATTCCGTACGACGCCCGACATGTTGGAGGTTCCCGCCGGTTTTGCGGGTGGCCTTGACGGCTTCTACGCCGTCGTTATGCGCCGTGTTGCCTGATCGAATGGCAACTGGCATAGTTGAGCCCCCGTCATAATTTGATACGTAAGTGTCACGGATTCCGGGCTTATTCACTTATTCTTAACGACACGGGTCAATAGACAATAAACATGTGGTCCGGGTTCTCGGCTCTTTACTTGGGAGAGGCTTGGCGGCGCACGCTGTGCCGCGGAGCACTTCTGCGGCTGCGTCTCTTCCGCCACACGGTTCACGCCCCGGAGCGCTTGATTGTTGCCCCGACCGACCTACGTGCGGTCGATCCGCATGTGGCCGAAGAGATTTTGAACGGCCGCTTCCCGCTTGCCGGACGCCTTCTCGAAACTGGCGGCAAGTCGCCTTTCAATTTCAGCCTTCCGTCCCGATCCTTCGCGTTGCGGCTTCATAGCTTCGGCTGGCTTCGCCATATGCGGACCAAGAAGAGTGACCTTCACTCGAGCGTCGCCCGCTCCATCGTCAACAACTGGCTGTCGCTGCATGGCGGCCGTATCGAGGGTATCGCCTGGGAAATCGATGTCACCGCGCAGCGTGTGATTTCCTGGCTCTCGCACTCGCCCGTTGTTCTTCATAATGCCGATCGCGGCTTCTATCGCCGCTTCCTGCGCTCGCTCGCCTTTCAAGTCCGATTTTTACGCCGAACGGCAAAGTACGCGCCTCCCGGCGAGGTTCGCTTTCGATTGCGGATTGCCCTTGCGATGGCCTCCATTGCAATGCCAACGCGCTCAGGTGCGCTCCGACGTGCTGCCGAAGCATTGGATCGGGAGTTTGACAGCCAGATTCTACCTGACGGAGGTCATGTCTCGCGCAATCCGCGGGTCGGATTGGAGCTGCTCCTCGATCTCCTTCCGCTCCGGCAAACCTACGTCAATCTCGGTCATGACCTGCCGCAAAAACTGATCTCGGGCATCGATCGTATGTATCCGGCCCTGCGCTTCTTCCGGCACCAGGATGGCGATCTCGCGCTTTTTAATGGCGCGACGTCGACTCTTGCGACGGAATTGATGTCGTTGCTGAGATACGACGAGACCGCGGGCGATCCCTTCAAGGCGATGCCCCATTCGCGCTATCAGCGGCTGGCTGCGGGTAGAACCGTGGTCATTGCCGATACCGGATTGCCGCCTGCTGGCAGCCTGTCCCGCACGGCACATGCCGGTTGCCTGTCGTTTGAGATGTCCTCCGGACGGCACCGTTTTATTGTCAATTCCGGATCGCCTAAATTTGCCGGACAGCGTTACGTGCAGAGTGCTCGAACGACTGCTGCGCATAGCACTGTGACTGTCAACGACACCTCATCCAGCCGTTTTGCGCCGTCGGACTTCATTGCGAACGTGATTATTGATGGCGTCAAAACCGTAAGCGTCGATCGCGCGCTCGCCGATGACGGGCGCGACGTAATCAAGGCGAGCCATGACGGCTACCTTAACGCATTTGGTGTTCTGCATGAGCGAGAGCTGACCCTGAACGCCACGGGATTGATCGTTACGGGTTATGATCGACTGGTTGCGCCGGAAGGCAAGGTCGATGAGGCCGTGCGTGCCGTGGCACGCTTCCATGCCCACCCCTCCATCAATCTAAAGCAGTTCGACAAAGAGTCGGTGATGATGACGGCGCCCGATGGAGAAACATGGCTGTTCTCCTCGCCCGGCAACGAAGTGCTGATTGGCGAGGACGTCTTCTTTGCCGACGCGTCGGGCGTTTGCGGTTCCGACCAGATCGAGATCGCCTTCTCCTATCCCGACCGACCGGAAATACGCTGGTTTTTATCGCGTAAGAGCTAGCGACTGTTTCCGCGGCGGCAAAGCTGTGCTAACGCGGCGCCATCATCCGCTTATCCCTCGCCGGATATCTCCTGAAGACCAAACGGAGAAGCCTCATGGCCGTTGTTTCCAAGAAAATCCCCGCACCCGACAAGGTCGCCGTCAAGACAGCGTTGCTTTCGGTATCCGATAAGACCGGTATCGTCGAGCTCGCGCGCGCACTTGCCGATAAGGGCGTTCGCCTCCTGTCAACAGGTGGTACTCACAAGGCAATTGCAGCCGCCGGACTTGCGGTGACCGATGTTTCCGACGTCACAGGGTTTCCTGAGATCATGGATGGTCGGGTCAAGACCTTGCATCCGAAAGTGCACGGCGGCCTGCTTGCCATTCGCGATGACGCGGAGCACCAAGCTGCGATGAAGGCGCACGGCATCGAGGGTATCGACCTCGTCGTCATCAATCTTTATCCGTTCGAGGACGTTCGTGCTGCCGGCGGTGACTATCCGACGACCGTCGAGAATATCGATATCGGCGGTCCCGCGATGATCCGTGCGTCGGCCAAGAACCACGCCTATGTGACGATCCTGACCGATCCGGCGGACTATGCCGAGCTACTCGAACAGCTCGCTTCCGACGCCGGCCGGACTGCCTACGGCTTCCGCCAACGGATGGCAGCCAAGGCGTTTGCTCGCACGGCTGCCTATGATTCGATGATCTCCAACTGGTTTGCCGAGGCGCTTTCGATAGACACCCCGCGTCATCGCGTCATGGGCGGTGTGCTCAAGGAGGAGATGCGGTACGGCGAGAACCCGCACCAGAAGGCGGCATTCTATGTGACCGGCGAGCGTCGCCCCGGCGTCGCTACCGCGTCACTGCTTCAGGGCAAGCAGCTCTCCTACAACAACATCAACGACACCGATGCGGCCTACGAGCTCGTCGCCGAGTTCCTGCCGGAAAGGTCAGCAGCCTGCGCGATCATCAAGCACGCAAATCCCTGCGGCGTGGCGACCGGTTCCAGCCTGCTCGAAGCTTACAAGCGCGCGCTTGCCTGCGACTCCGTTTCCGCCTTTGGCGGCATCATCGCCCTTAACCAGACGCTCGATGCGGAAACGGCGGAAGAGATCATCAAGCTCTTCACTGAAGTCATCATCGCGCCCGATGTGACCGAGGAGGCGAAAGCCATCGTCGCACGCAAGGCAAACCTACGTCTGCTGACTGCAGGCGGGCTCCCGGATCCGCGGTCTGCCGGTTTGACGGCGAAAACCGTCTCCGGCGGCTTGCTCGTGCAGAGCCGAGACAACGGCATGGTCGAGGATCTGGAGCTGAAGGTAGTTACCAAGCGTGCGCCGACCCAGCAGGAACTCGAGGACATGAAATTTGCCTTCAAGGTCGCCAAGCATGTCAAGTCGAACGCCGTGGTCTATGCCAAGGACGGGCAGACGGCCGGCATCGGTGCAGGCCAGATGAGCCGCGTGGATTCTGCGCGGATCGCCGGCCTGAAGGCCGAGGAAGCTGCCAGGTCTCTCGGGCTCACAGAGCCGCTGACGCACGGTTCGGCCGTTGCGTCGGAGGCCTTCCTGCCCTTTGCCGATGGCTTGCTGTCGATGATCGCAGCCGGTGCGACGGCGGTTATCCAGCCGGGTGGATCGATGCGCGACCAGGAAGTGATCGACGCTGCCAATGAGCACAATGTCGCAATGGTCTTTACTGGCATGCGGCACTTCCGCCACTAAGCGGGCAGGCCGCCGTTACGCCCTGTCCGCAGGATAGGGCGTACGGACAAGCAGGATCAGCCCTGCGGCCAAAAAGAGTACAAGTGTTGCCATTCCAAGCCGCGACGAGCCCGTCAGATAGGTCACGGCGGAGAAGAACAGTGTCGCCAGGAAGCTTGTGGCGCGCCCTGAAAGCGCATAGATGCCGAAATAGCGGCCCGCCTCGTTCAGGCTTACGCTTCGTGCGAGATAGGAGCGTGACGACGCCTGCACCGGGCCGAAGGCAAGGCCGATCAGCAGGCCGTAGGCGATGTATGCTTTCTCGGCCGCCGTCCCGAAGAGTCCGCCGGAATCGGCGGTCGCCAGTTCGAGCAGACCGAAGAGCGTGTATCCCGGCCCCGTCGACACAATGCCCACGGTTGCAAGCAATAGCATCGCCAAGCTGATGACAATTGTCGACTTGGATCCGATACGTCGATCGACCCGGCCTGCAATGATGCAGCCGAAGATTGCGACGACGTTGAGTATGATCCCATAGATCCCGATTTCGATCGTCGCCCAGCCGAACATTCCTGCGGCAAAGGCGCCACCAAGTATCAGCAGTCCGTTGACGCCATCCTGATAGATCATGCGAGCGATCAGGAAATGAAGAATGCCTCGGCGGTGCTTGAGCTCGCCAAGCGTGCTTTTCAGCTCGGCAAGGCCGGTTCGCACCGCTGCGCCGAATGGAAGGCCCTTGCTGATATCCGGCGTGAAAAAGAACATCGGAAGAATAAAGATCAGGTACCAGACGGCCGAGATCGGCCCGGTGATGCGGGCATCTTCCCCTTGGTGCGGATCAAGACCGAACAAGGGATCAAGACCAAGAATTGTTTTGCCGGATTCTAGATTTCCCGCAAGCAGGACGACCACGGCGATCAGGACGATCATCCCGCCAAGATAGCCAAGACCCCAGGCCGTATTGGACAACTTGCCGACCTCGTCTTTGCTGACGAGCCGCGGCATCATGGAGTCGTTGAAGACGATCGAGAACTCGGCCGCGATCGACGCCAGGATCATGAAGGTTACTGGGTAGACCAGCGGCGAACCCGGTGACGCAAGCCAGAGGCCGAAGAGGCTCGTAATCTTCATGACGGCGAAAAAAGCGATCCAAGGTTTTCGCGCGCCGGACTGGTCTGCAATCGAACCCAGGACGGGCGACAAGATGGCGATGATGACCGAAGAGATCGTCGCCATGTTGCTCCACATCGCCTGAGCGGAGACCGGATCGGCCGTCAGGCGTGACACGAAGTACGGGCCGAAGATAAAGGTCGTCACGACCGTGAAGAATGGCTGGGCTGCCCAGTCGAAGAGCATCCAGCTCCAGATGCCCTTCTCCGATGCCCTAGCCGGCTGAGTTCCCGTCCAGTCGATGCGATTCACAATCCGCTCCTGATTCCGAGCGGAACTGTCTCACCTCGCCCCGTCGCGCGCAAGGTCGGTCAACAGACCCGCTGCCACGGTGATCCGGGCAAGATTCGGATCGCCGCTGTCACTCAACCCGGATAGTTCCTCTGCAATCCGGTTGATTCTGATGCGATCGCCGGCATGCCAAGCCTGAACCGGAAGCTTGTCCTTTCCATGGTTTGCGAGCGCCGAGATGACGATATCGCGTCTCGCGCTGGCGATCTGGTCGATGCTGCGTGCCAGCGCCAGATTCTCGTAGTGGTCGGCCGAGATGATGCGCGACCCGGCGGCGAGCAACCGCCCGATCCGGAATGTCTGTGAGACGGCGAAATAGCTTTCCGCTGCGCGAGCCAGTGGTTCGCCCGTGCGTTCGGCGATCTGCATGATCTCAGGCACGAGCGCAAAGCCGAGGAGCCCCGAGATTTCGGCAGCCAGCTTGTCGGGCACGCCGGCCTCGCGATATTCTTGGCGGCGTGCCTCGAGCTCGGGTACTGTCTGGCTGGCGAAAATCGGCTTGAGCTTCTTCAGGGCTGCTTGAAGTCCCTCGATGGTGGCAGCCATATCGCCCTTGACCATCTGCGTCTTCAGAAGGAGGCGCGTCAACACCGTGAAGGTGTGGCTGATTTCCTCGTAGATGCGGTTCTGCATCTGGCCGCCGATCTTTCCGTCCAGCGCATCCGTCTCCGTCCAGAGCCGTCCCAGATCGAAGCCATCACGGGCAATGATTGCCGCCCGAACAACCTCCGGTGCGGATGCTGCTGTGGCATCCATCATGCTGACAGCGAAGCCAGGGCCGCCGCGGTTAATGGCCTCGTTGGCGAGCACGGTCGCAATGATCTCGCGTTTCAGACGATGGGCGTCGATGTCGGACGCATTCGTCTTGCGCATCTTTGCGGGGAAGTAGTTCGAAAGCGTTGCGGTGAAATAGGGATCATCAGGCAAATCGCTGGCGGCTAGGGCATCAAACAACACGATCTTGGCATAGGAAAGCAGAACGCCAATCTCGGGTCGTGTCAGCGGCTTGCCCGCGGCATAGCGCTCGGCAAGGGCCGTATCGTCAGGTAGCGTCTCAACCTTCCGGTTCAACTGCTTGGCGCTTTCGAGCACCGTCATGAGCCGGGCAAGTTCCAGTCCGTTTGCCGTGCCCTTGCGCTCCGTCAGCGAAATCGCCAGAGACTGCAAATAGTTGTTCCTGAGCACCAGCTTTGCGACCTCATCCGTCATTGATGACAGGAGCTGGTCGCGTTTTGCCCGCGTGAGGCGATTATCGTGCATCGCGGCGGCAAGCGCGATCTTGATGTTGACTTCGACGTCCGACGTATTGACGCCAGCCGAATTGTCGATCGCGTCGGAATTGCAGCGCCCGCCCCTCAGGCCGTAGGCAATACGGCCCTTCTGCGTCACACCGAGATTCGCGCCCTCGCCGATTACCTTGGCGCGCACGTCTTCCGCCGCAACGCGAATGGGATCGTTGGCACGGTCGCCAACCTCGGCGTCTGTTTCGGACGGCGCCTTGACATAGGTGCCGATGCCGCCAAACCAGAGCAGATCGACCGGGCTCTTCAAAATGGCCGTCATGATCTCGAACGGCGTTGCCACGGCTTTGTCGATGCCGATCGCAGCCACTGCTTCCGGCGTCAGCGTGACCGACTTCGCCGATCGCGAAATGATCATCGCGCCCTTCGAAAGGACACCCTTGTCGAAATCTTGCCAGCTCGACCGCGCTAGATTGAAAAGCCGCTGCCGTTCTGCGAGCGTCTTTGCCATATCCGGATCCGGATCGATGAGAATGTCGCGATGGTCGAAAGCGGCGACCAGCCGGATTTTTGGTGACAGCAACATGCCGTTGCCGAACACATCGCCGGACATATCGCCGACACCGGCAACGGTGAAGGGCGTGGTCTGGATGTCGATATCCATTTCACGGAAGTGGCGCTTCACCGTTTCCCAGGCACCGCGGGCGGTGATGCCCATCTTCTTGTGGTCGTAACCGGCCGAGCCACCCGAAGCGAAAGCATCGTCCAGCCAGAAGCCCGCTTCCTGCGCGAGCGCGTTGGCGGTGTCCGAGAAGGTGGCGGTTCCCTTGTCGGCGGCCACGACGAAATAAGGGTCGTCGCCGTCAAGCCTGACCGTGTCCTTTGGCGCCACGATATCGGCGCCGTTGATGTTATCGGTGATCGACAGCAGAGTGCGGATATAGGTCTTGTAGGCTTCGCGACCAGCGTTGAAGATTTCGTCGCGGCTGCCGCCGACCGGCAGCTTCTTCGGATAGAAGCCACCTTTAGCGCCGACTGGCACGATGACGGCGTTCTTGACCTGTTGTGCTTTCACAAGCCCCAGCACTTCGGTTCGATAGTCTTCAGCGCGGTCAGACCAACGCAGGCCCCCACGCGCCACCTTGCCGAAGCGCAGGTGTACGCCTTCGACTTCGACGCCATAGACGAACATCTCGCGGAATGGTCGCGGTTCGGGCAATCCGTCGACCAGATGCGGATCGAGTTTGAAGGCCAGCATCGCTTTCGGCGAGCCATCCTGATCGTGCTGGAAGTAGTTGGTCCGCAGTGTCGCGTCCACGACGTTGACGTAGCGGCGCAGGATTCGATCATCGTCGAGACTCGGCACATCGGAGAGAGCCGCCTCGATCCTTTGGTGATGCTCGGCCGCCTTCTTGATCCGCGTCTTCTCGGAAATTTTCGGATCGAGCGCGTCGTAAAACAGCCGAAAGATCATCGCTGCGATTACCGGATACTTGTCCAGCGTGGTAGCGATGTAGTCCAGCGAATACGGAATGCCGGCCTGGCGCAGATAGCGGGCATAGGCACGAAGCACGCTGGTTTCGCGCGCAGTCAATCCCGCCGAGACGATCAGGCGGTTGAAGTTGTCATTGTCGATGACGCCGCTGAACGCTGCGAGGAACGCTTCCTCCAACATCTCTCCATGACGATGGAGATCGATTTGGATACCTCCCCGAGGCTCAAGTTCCATATCATGCAGCACCACCAGCGTTTCCGGGCCGCCGTGGAGGGTTACATCGATATCGAATGTTCCCTCGCTTATGACGTTAAAGCCGAGGTTCTCAAGCAAGGGTACGCGGCGGGACAGGGCGAGTTGGCCGCCGGAATGGAAAATCTTCAGGCAAAGCAGCTCAACGCCGTCTTTCTCCCGCGTGTAGAACGTAATGCGGATCGGCTCTCCGGCTGCGCAAGCGGTGATGTCCTCAAGATCATAGAAGGTTTCTTCGGGCGGGAAGAGATCCTGGAACGCGTGGCTTACGTGCAAGCGAGGGGCCTTGGGTCCAGCCAGGGCTTCGAACCGGTCATCCCAACGCGCCGTGATGGCTCGAATTGCCTCCTCGAGTTTTGCTTGCGGCACGCGTGGAGTTTTGCCGCCGGAACGACCGATGATGAAATGAACGCGCGCAACGCCGCCTTCCGGGAAAGCCGGATAATAAGCGGACACGCGGCCATCATAGACGGTCTTCAGATAGGTTCCGATCTTTTCACGCACGATCGAGTCATATTCCTCGCGTGGCACATAAACGATCACCGAAACGAAGCGATCAAAATGATCGATGCGCGGCAGCGCGCGGACACGCGGCCGGTCGGCGAGATCGTTGATCTGTTCTGCAAAGCTCGCCAGAAGGTTCGTGTCGATCTGGAAGAGGTCGTCACGTGGGTAGGATTCCAGCGTATTGTCCAGCATACGGCCCGAGTGACTCATCGGGTCGAAGCCGAAATATTCCTTCACCCGCTCGATCTTCGAGCGAAGCAGCGGGATTTCGCTGGCGAGGGATGTATAGGCGGTTGAGGTGAAAAGGCCGACGATGCGCAATTCGCCGGTTACGTTTCCTTTCGCGTCAAAGCGCTTGACGCCGACATAGTCCATATAGGCGCGTCGATGGACGATCGACTTCACGTTCGCTTTGGTGACGATCAGGAAATCCGGGCCATCGAGGAATGCGAGGATTTCCGGTGTCGTCGTGACAGCGTCCTTACCGGTGCGCAGAACGAGCACGTCGGGGTTTGAAAGGATGCCGAGGCCAGCGCCCTTGTCACGCTCCACCTTTGCGCTCGCGCCTTTGCCCGAGTAGACGTACTCGCGCATCCCGAGAAAGGTAAAGTTGGCATCGCGCAGCCACGTCAGGAAGGCGAGCGCTTCATCGCGTTCCGCTTTCCTGCGGCTGGCATTATAGGCAGAAAGTTCGTCGATCACCGTTCCGAGCTTATCGAGCATCGGTCTCCAGTCGGAAACCGTCACGCGCACCTGCTCGACCACGGTCTTCACGCGCTTGATCAGATCGGCTGCCTGAGCCGTCGTCAGGGGCGCAAGGTGCAGCTGGATATGGCTGACGCGATTGGCCGGTTCGCTCGAGAGGTCGGCCGAGTAAAGTTCAGGCGCTTTGCCGTCCTCCATCACGAGGATCGGATGCACGGCCATGTAGAGGTCGCGATAACTGCTGGTGACCTCGCCCATCACCGATTCATACAAGAACGGCATATTGTGGTCGGTGACCGAAAGAACGGATACGGCAACGCCGTCGGGCTCCACGTCGGCGATGGTGTCGATGGTGATGCGCGCTGAATTGCCTGCCCAGGCTGCTAATTCCTTTGCTGAATGCACGGCAGAAAGTGCCAACATCTCCGGCGTGTAGCGTTCCAGGTCGTCGCCGCTGGCACGCCCGAACAAGAATTCGGGATCGAGGTAGGTTTCCCCGGTTGCGGCCGCGATTTTGGTCGCGCTCTCGAGCTGTTTTTCTCGCTTCGGATTGTTTAGACCAGCCATCGCAGAATACTCCCTCATCTCCTCGATTTGGCGCAAGTTAGCAGAAGATTTGACGAAAGAATCTCTAAAAGAGTGCATTGCCAGGCAGCTTTCATGCGTTTTTGGCGGTCGGAACGCAAATTTTCGAAAGATTTTGCTTCGTTGTATGAATGCCCGAATTTCTCGCGGCGGAAGTTTCCATGTCTGCGTGAAGAGCAGTTGACAGTGGAGCTGCAAAAAGGAGATCAACGGTCATCGAAGGCCGAGTAGAGCATCATGTCAGATAATGCCGCAGGAACCGTCATTGTTATCTCCAGCCATGTTGTGCGTGGGTCCGTCGGAAATCGTGCGGCGGTCTTTGCGCTAGAGACTCTCGGTCATCAAGTCTGGGCGCTGCCGACGATCGTGCTGCCGTGGCACCCCGGCCATGGCCGGTCGACACGGCTCACGTTTGCCGAAGCCGATTTTGACGCGGCGATCGACGATCTCATCCGCGCACCTTGGATCGGTGAAGTGAAGGCTGTTCTTTCAGGGTATTTTGGCAATGCCGGGCAGGCGCGCTCGGTTGCCCGGCTCGTGACAGCTTTGCGCGAGCGGAAGCCGGAGCTGCTTTACGTTTGCGATCCGGTTATGGGCGATCTGGGTGGCCTTTACGTGCCGCAGGCAACGGCCGAGGCAATCAGGGATCATCTGATACCCCTCGCTTCGCTTGCGACGCCTAATCGATTTGAACTCGCCTGGCTCGCTGGGGCCCCGCTGGAGGACAATACGTCGATTATGGATGCTGCCCTGTCGCTCGGTCCGTCCCGCATGCTTGTGACCTCAGCCGTGCCGATGATGGCAGGAGGCACAGGAAATCTCTATCTCTCGGGGCGCCATGCGCTGCTGGCGGAACATCGCCTGATCGACAAGCCGCCGAATGGCCTCGGTGATCTTCTTGCCGCGCTTTTTCTGTCGCGGCTTCTTTCCGGCATGGAGGACGAGAAGGCGCTTCAGCTTGCAACGGCAAGCGTCTACGAGGTGCTTGCCCGCGCCGTGAAGCGGGGGAGTGACGAATTGACGCTGGCAAGCGACGCGTCAAGCCTGGCAACGCCGATGGCGATGGTGCAGATGCGGCGCTTGATGCACCCGACGCAAAGGCGCAAGGGCTGACGTCACGCCCGCGCTTGCTATCTTGCAGTGCGATATTGATCTTGGTGGGCGCAGGCTGTAATCGAAGATCATGCAGCGTTTTCCAAACACCCTTCTCGACGGTTACCGCAACTTTATGAACGGGCGTTATGCGGACGCCCGTGATCGCTACAAAACGCTTGCCGAGCACGGCCAAAACCCAAGCACGCTGGTGGTCGCCTGTTCGGACTCGCGCGCTGCTCCCGAGCTAATCTTCGATGCAGGTCCCGGCGAACTTTTCGTCATCCGCAATGTCGCCAACATGGTGCCGCCCTACGAGCCGGATGGTCATTTTCATGCCACGTCAGCCGCGCTGGAATTTGCGGTTCAGGTTCTGAAGGTTACGGACATCGTTGTCATGGGTCATGGGCGCTGTGGTGGCATCAGGGCGGCGCTCGATCCGAGTGCCGAGCCCCTTTCGCCGGGCGACTTTATCGGACGCTGGATGTCGCTCGTCAGGCCTGCGGCGGAGCAGATCGGCGCCAATGACGTGATGACGCCTGGCGAGCGCCAAACCGCCCTCGAGCGTGTCTCGATCCGCAATTCGATTGAGAATCTCAGGACGTTTCCAGACATCAAGGCCCTGGAAGACGCTGGCAAGATCGCCCTTCACGGTGCCTGGTTCGATATTTCGACGGGAGAACTGTGGGTCATGGACGCCGAAACCCGCGACTTCATTCGTCCCGACGTCTAATTTAGGCTCAAACAAAAAAGCGCCGAACCTCAGCTCGGCGCTCGCGGCTTGCGCTGAATTATTCTCAGTTTCCGTCGATCTGCTGGCCGATATAAGCGATGGCCTGCTGATAGACCGTCGCCGCGTTCCAGCCGGCGATCGCTGCGAAGTTGGGCTCTCCGGGCTGATAGCCGGCACCAGCCTGCCAGCCATGGCCTTTCAGGAAATTAGCAGTAGAGGCAAGCGCATCAGCGCGCGAGCCGACCATATCGACGCGGCCGTCGCCATCACCATCGGCGCCGAAGCGCACGACATTGCGCGGCAGGAACTGCGTCTGTCCGATCTCGCCATGGGCCGCACCGCGCGCCTGCGGGTTGAGGTAACCCTCCGAGACAAGCTGCAGTGCTGCATAGAGCTGATCGGTGAAGTAGTCGGAACGTCGGCAATCGTAGGCGAGGGTCGACACCGCCGACAGCGTATGCTGGTTGCCCATATAGCTGCCGAATCCGGTCTCCATGCCCCAAATCGCGATTAGCGGACCCGCCGGCACGCCGTAACGGCGTTCGATCGACGCAAAGAGAGCGGCATTGGCGCGCTTCATGCCCTTGCCGCGCGAAATAATCGCTGCACCGCCACGCTTCTGCATGAAAGCATCGAAGGAAAGCTTGAAACTCTTCTGGCCGCGGTCAGCGGCAATCGTCGGTCTGTTGTAGGAGACGTTTGCGAAGGCGCGATCAAGAACGGAGGGGCTGACACCGCTTGCAACTGCCTCTTGCTTGAACTCGCCAACCCAGGCCTTAAAACCGGCGCCGTTGTTGCCACACTGGGCTGCCTTGGCTGCTGCAGGAACTGCGTGGAGAATGCAGGCCGCCGAAGCTGCCAACAGAAATCTTGTCATGCGCATGGAGATACCCCGATCCCGATCTGACTAGCCTTCAAACCGGGCCCCGCAGCCCGCTTTCGGCAATATTGTCACCGTCTTTGATTTGGCAAGCGCGGGAAGCCGAGAGCAGCAAACCCGCGCCAGAAAGCCCTTACCTCAATAAGCCGGGCTTAACAAACCATAGTTAACAATTGGTTCAGGCCGCCTGCTTGCGCGGCTTCACAAGTCCGCGATTGATAAGCAGCTCAGCGATCTGAATCGCGTTGAGAGCGGCACCCTTGCGGAGGTTGTCGGAGACCACCCACATGTTCAGGCCGTTCTCGACCGTCGCGTCTTCGCGGATGCGGGAGATATAGGTCGCGTCTTCACCGGCAGACTCGTAGGGCGTGATGTATCCGCCGTTCTCGTGCTTGTCGATGACGAGGCAGCCGGGAGCTTCGCGCAGGATGTCGCGTGCCTGATCAGCCGTGATCTCGCTTTCGAACTCGATGTTGACCGATTCAGAGTGGCCGATGAAGACAGGAACGCGAACTGCCGTGCAGGTCACCTTGATCTTCGGGTCGAGCATCTTCTTGGTCTCGGCGAGAACCTTCCACTCTTCCTTCGTGTAGCCGTCTTCCATGAAGACATCGATATGCGGGATGACGTTGAAGGCGATACGCTTCGTGAACTTCTTGGTCTCGATCGGATCTGCGACGAAGACGGCTCGCGTCTGGTTGAACAGCTCGTCCATACCATCCTTGCCGGCGCCGGAAACGGACTGATAGGTCGAAACGACGACGCGCTTGATCTTGGCGAAGTCGTGAAGTGGCTTGAGCGCCACGACGAGCTGGGCAGTCGAGCAGTTCGGGTTGGCGATGATGTTGCGCTTGCTGAATTGAGTAACGGCGTCCGGATTCACCTCAGGAACGATCAGCGGCACGTCTGCGTCGTAGCGCCATGCCGACGAGTTATCGATGACGACACAACCCTGCGCGCCGATCTTGGGTGACCACTTCTTGGAGACCTCGCCGCCGGCCGACATCAGGCAGATGTCGGTGTCCGAGAAATCGTAATTCTCGAGGTTTGCGACCTTCAGCGTCTTGTCGCCGTAAGAAACCTCAGTGCCCTGTGAGCGCGCAGACGCAAGCGCTACGACTTCATCGGCGGGGAAACCGCGTTCGGAGAGGATATTGAGCATTTCCCGGCCAACATTTCCGGTCGCTCCCGCAACTGCAACTTTAAAACCCATTTCTCAAGCTCTCTTTCTCTTCTCTCCTCTTGTCCGGTGAGGGGGAAGCGCGAAGACATCGCGACTTCCTGTCCCCAGCCGGGCCGGGGAGAGAGCGGCAGGCCAGAGACGTCAGACGGTTTTCGTCGTCGTTTTGGCCTTGGTTTTGGAAGAAACCGGAACGGCAATACCCATCCCGGCACCTTGTGCCCGGTCATTGCATGCAGCAATGGCGTGTTCATCGCGAACCATGGATATTCCTTTTCCGCCGTTGCTCTTAAAAGGTTTTCCACAGGAGTCAAGGTTTTTGCGATCATGATATGCGACGGCGCGGAAGGCGACGATCTCTCAACAGCCGCATGGTACTGGCGTCTAGCGTCGATCTTGCGAACGGTCGACGCGCGCAGGAACCGGCACCATCGTTCGGCTGGGCAGCCTGCCGTGGCCGCCCGTCTCCAGCTTGCGCTTTCGCTCAAGATGGTAGGCGTAGGCGAACTGAATGGCGATGCCGATGACCACGAAGACTGGGCCGGCGATCCGGTCGTGGTTGTTGATGTAGAGCACCACCTGACCAACCATCGCCAGAATAGTGCCGGCGACAAAGATGTTCAGCGAGTGGCGTCCAAGGATGGTCAGCGGATTGTTCGTGGACCGGCGAAGCAGGCGTGAGATTGCCGGAATATTGATGACGAGATACGTCAGCGCCAGAACGTGCAGTAGCCTCGGCAGCGACAGGAATGTCTTGTCGAAGCCCGTCAGCACGGGCGGCAGCCCAAGCGATGCCAACGCAATTCCGAAGCTCCAGAGCTGGCCCACGACCCAGGCAAAGGACAGCGCGACATAGGCGGCCGCGAAAGCAAAGAGGATTGGGTGCTGAGGCAGTCGGCCGCCGCGGCGCACATGCGTCACGCCAACGATGCCGATCGTGAAGAGGAATTGCCAGGACAGTGGGTTAAGGAACCAATAACCCTCAATCAGCATGTTATGTGGCGCTATCTCGTAAACGCCCGCAAATAGCCAAACAGTGCCGGAAACGGCGAGTGCAAGAAGAGGGCTTGCCGCGTTGAGCAGAAGGATGATCGGCACCATCAACATCAACGCGCCGTACATCGGCAGAATGTTGTTGTAGCCGATCTGATGTCCAAGCAGTACTAGCGAGGGAATGCCGGCCTTCAGATTGGTGAGGACGGCGAGGATGTTGATTTCACAAAGCAGGCCGGGTCGGTGGAAGATCCACGCGCCGGTCAGAAACAGGGCGAGCGTCATGAACGTCGTTATCATGTGAGCCAGATAAAGGGTAAACGCCCGCTTCACGGCCTTCACTGCCGTCTGCAGCCACGCGCCGGTACCATAGGCCAAGCCAACCGCGATGCCCGAAATCAGAACGAAGGCTTCGGCCGCATCTGAGAAGCCGAAATTCTTGGTTGTGAGGTTTTCGAAAATCTGACCGGGAACGTGATTGATGAAAATCGTGATGAGCGCGAGCCCGCGCAGAACGTCCAATCTCGTATCGCGTGTCGGCGCCGCTACCGTCACAGAACTTTGCGTGGCGCCGATCGTTCCCTCGAGCGCTATTGCCATGGACCTCTCCTGCTTTTCCGATTTGCAAACGCAGTTGCGGCCAAAAGGTTTCCCTTTTGGCCGCAACGAATCGCCGGATGATTAGCGAGGAAAATGCTGTTATCCGACCGGATATCCCTCGTCGGGATCGGTGACTTCGCGTCCGTTGATGGTCACATCGTAGCCTCTCGGATGGGACGATTTTGAGACCGAAATGAGGTATTTAGCACCTGTGTGTTCAATCTCGGCGGAGAAGCCGTCCCATGTGCTCGCCAGTGCTGGACGCACGTACAAGCGGCCATCCCTTACCTTGATGCCGAGGATGCCCTCGATCACCGCGCGATAGAGCCAGCCGGCGGAGCCTGTGTACCAGGTCCACCCGCCGCGACCGCTGAGCGCGCCCTCACCATAGACGTCAGCTGCAATGATATAAGGTTCGACGCGATAGCGCTCCGCCGAAACCGGATCGCGGGCATGACTGATCGGATTGAGCATCTCGAAGCAACGCAGGGCATCATCGCCGCGGCCAAGTTCAGCCAATGCCAAGACAACCCAAGTCGCGGCATGAGTGTATTGTCCACCATTTTCTCGAACACCTGGCGGGTAAGCCTTGATATAGCCAGGATCCTTAGCCGAGTTTGCAAAGGGCGGCGTGAAGAGCCGGATGATCCGTGCCTCTGGATCGACCAGCTTATCCAGCACGGAGTTCATAGCCTTCGCCGAATGCGCCGGATCGCCCTCTCCGGACAGCACGCTCCAAGACTGGGCAATCGAATCGATCTGGCATTCGAGGCTTTCCTTGGAACCAAGCAAGCTGCCATCGTCGAATGTACCGCGCCGGTAGTAAGCGCCATCCCAGGCGACGGTTTCAAGTGCGGCCTTGAGCGTGGTCAAATGCTGAGTCCACCGCTCAACCCGTGCCTTGTCGCCACGTTCCTCCGCATATGCCGAGAACGAACGCAGCGCGCCCGCCAGGAACCAGCCAAGCCAGACGCTCGTTCCTTGTCCGCCAATGCCGACACGGTTCATGCCGTCGTTCCAATCACCTCCTAGGAAGAGCGGCAGACCGTTCTTGCCTGTTCGAGCGATTGCGAGATCCAGCGCGATTGCCGCGTGTTCGTAGACGCTCGCCTTGTCTTCGGAGATTTCAGGCAGATAGAAGGAGTCGTGCTGTCCCTCAAGGAGTGCCGGCCCTTCCAGGAAGGCGAGTTGTTCGTCGAGGACGCTCTTGTCCCTCGTGACGCTGCAATAGTGATGGATTGCGTAAGCGAGCCAAACCACGTCGTCCGAAATCATCGTCCGGACACCAGCGCCGGTGCCGGGCAGCCACCAATGCTGAACATCACCCTCGCGGAACTGGCGCGAGGCGGCATTCAGGATCTGCTTGCGGGCAATCGACGGCTCATGGATGACGAACGCCAACGTATCCTGCAATTGATCGCGGAAGCCGAAGGCACCGCTTGCCTGGTAGAAAGCCGTACGCGCCATAATGCGGCAGCCCAGGCTCTGGTACGGCAGCCAGGTATTGATCAGATTGTTCATGCTCTGATCGGGCGTGGAAACCTGCAGTTTTCCGGTGAAGCCCTGCCAAAAAGCGCGGTTTGCGTGGACAACGTCCTCGAAGGCAACCTTGCGAATATCGTTGATCAACGCCCGCGCCTCGGCCTTCGTCTTGGTGTCGCCGAGGAAGAAGCAGACATCCCGCTCCTCGTCCGGTCCGATCTCGATATCGATCGCCAGAACCGCTGCCGGATCGCCGTCGAGTTCTGTCGTGCCGGAAAGGCTGGCTCCCGAATTCAGGGCATGTGGCGCCTGGATCGTGCCCTTCTTGCCGATAAATTCGCGGCGGCTGGCAGTATAGCTAGATGGCTTCTCGCCGGCCACAAAGAAAGCGACACGACCGGAATAATCGATGCTGTAGTTGTTGCTTGCGAATAGTGCTCCGGTCTCCTCGTCGTGTTCGGAGAGGATGAACGGTGCAGACTTCTGCGCATTGTTGCCCAGAACCCACTCGACGTAACCGTAAATCCGCAGCTTCCTTGGCTTGGAGCCGGCATTGCGTAGCCGGATTCGTTGCAGCTTGACCGGTTTTTCGCGATCGACGGTCTGCGTGACCTCAAGCGCGATCTCGTTCTGCACGCTGGAGAATACCGAATAGCCCAGGCCATGTCGCGCTTCGAAGCGAATATCCGGCCGCTCCGAGAGGTTTGCGAACGGGGTCAATACCGCGCCGCTATCCCGATCGACGACGTAGATCGCTTCGCCGGGGCGATTGACGACCGCGTCATTCGACCACGACGTCAGCTGATAATCACGGGAGTTTGCGCTCCACGTGAAACCGGCTCCTTCGGCAGACACATGGAAGCCGTATTTTTCGTTCGAGATTACATTGATCCACGGATGCGGCGTTGCGTGACCTCCGGGAAGGCGCACGACATATTCGCGACCGTCGCCGGCAAAGCCGCCGATGCCGTTCCAGTAATTGAGGTCCCCCTCTTCCTCGATCACCACCCTGGAGGGCCGTGAGGCTGGTGCCGGCGCGATCCGCTTGACGGGCGTCTTCAGCCGGTCGGCGCGCTCCAGCTCCTGCTGCTCTTCCTTGCTCGGGGAAAAGAGCGCGACGGCACGATTGATCTGATCGATAATCTTACCGTTCTTGGCATGGAGCGTGACGCGCGAGGCGGAGATCAGCGCATGGTATGTTGATTCTTCCATCAGATCCTTGCGGACCGTGAAAATGTGCTGGCGCAAACCATCGGCCTGACCCATGCGGCGAACGTTCTCGGCCATCTGATCGACGGCGTGCTGCATGTCCTGCGCATAGGATGAGGCGCGCTCGTTCATGATGACCAGATCGGCGGTGACGCCACGCGAGCGGAGGTATTCCTGCGCAAGCAACGCTTCCCTGACGATATCGAGATCCATGTCGTCGTTGACGCGCAACGTGAAGATCGGGAAATCGCCGGAGATCGCTAGCGGCCAAAGTGACGACTGCGACTGCATGCCGGCGGCAACTGCGGCCGCATCGGCGCGCAAATACATATCCGGATAAACCAGATGGCGGCCGAGATGCTGGAAGGCTGCCGCCTGCTGTGACGTCACGCCGACATGGCGCATCTGGATCTGCGTGCGCGTCCAGGCCTGGACGAGTTCGTGGTTGAAAGCGTCTGCATGGCGATACCGGTCAACGGCCTGATCCACCTCGTTGCGGCTAGGGGCAGCGATGGTCCAGAAGATGACGCTGACTTTCTTGCCCGGCGGTACGCGGAGGGTACGGCGAAGCGAGAGCACCGGATCGAGCGTGAAGCCGTCGGTACCGGAAAGGGTCGCTCCCGCATCAAAAGCGGCGGCGTTCGCGAGGCAACGCCCGCGGCCTAGGAACTTGCGGCGGTCCGTTTCGAACTCGGTGTGGCGCGTAGAGCCGGAGGTGTCGACGATAAGGTGAGCGACGGCCATGTTCGGCTCGTTCGGATCTCGCTTGTTGCGCTCGACGCGGATGACGTCGCCGCGCTTGCCGACCTCCGTCTTGACGAACATGCGGGCAAATGCCGGATGGGCGTTGTCGACGTCGTCTGTCGCGAGAACGGGCTCGAGATAGGAGGTTACTTCGATAAATCGATCCTCCGTCCCCGAATTAACGAGCGTCAGGCGCCGTGCCTCGGCGTCATGCTCAGTGGCGACAATGCATTCGACTTCGCTCGTGAGGTCGCCTACCGTCTTAGTGAACTCCGCCTTTTCGTCGGCGAAGAGAACCTTTACCTGTTCGCCTTCGACACTCTTTGGCTCCGTGGTTGCCGACCACCATTCGTTGGTCGCCGTATCGCGAAGGAAGATGAAGGTGCCCCAGCGGTCCTCAGTCGGATCGGCTTTCCAACGTGCAACCGATTGGCCGTTCCATCGCGAATAGCCGGCGCCAGTGGCGGTCAGCATCAGCGAATAGTGGCCGTTCGAGAGGAAGACCAGCTCGCGATCACGCGAGGCCGGATCATAGATTTTGCGCAGTTCAGGGCGCAACAGATCGTCCTGGATGCTGGCTGGGGTATCGGATTCGTGCTTGCCGCTCATGACCGGAATATCCCGCGGTGCCTTCTCTTGGAGAAGGAGCTCGGCAGCTTCGATCACTGGATCCGAGTGGAAGAGTTCGCGCAGGTGACCATTGAAGGCGACGTTCGCGACTGCGGCGATCGACATGCCGTGGTGGTGAGCATAGTAGTTATATACGACCGCGCAAGTCTTGCCTTCTGGCACGCGGGTCGGCGTAAAGTCGACGGCGTCGTGGTAGCCGAACTTGCCGAGTGCGCCGAGCTTGCGCAGGCGCTGGAGGTTTTCAAGCGCTGCGTCAGGATTGTACTGGCTGGCAAGGATCGACGCATAGGGCGCAATGACCGCGTTGTGGCCAAGGCCCCGCTTCAAGCCGAGCGAGGGTACGCCGAAGTTCGTGTATTGGTAGTTCAGGTTATGGTCGCGCGCATTGAACGCCGCTTCCGAAATACCCCACGGGATCCCAAGCTTGCGGGCATGGTTCATCTGCTCGACCACAACCAGATTGTTGGTCTGGTTGAGGATGCCTCCGCCGCGCTCCTGCATGACGAGCGGCGGCATCAGGTACTCGAACATCGAGCCGGACCAGGAGACAAGCGCACCACGCGAGCCAACTGGGACGACCTGGCGGCCGAGACGATACCAATGTTCCGTCGGCAAATCGCCCTTGGCGATGCCGAACAGGCTGGTTAGTCGGCATTCCGAGGCGAGCAGGTCGTAGCAGGCCTGATCGAGTTCGCCACTTTCGACGCGGTAGCCGATCGAGAGCAGACGTCTTTCTGGCCGGAACAGGAAGCCGAAGTCCATCGAGAAAGCGAGGTCGCGGGCCTTGTCGCGCAAGGCAATCAGGCGCGGACGCAGTGCGTCGATGTTGGACAGATCGAAGGTGCTGTCCGAGATGTGGGCTTCGCAGACCTTGACGAGAGATTCAGCCCAGCGCGTGACTTCGACGCTCAATGCGGACTTCACCTCATGATCGAGGTTGGCAGCGAGCTTTTGAATGTCGCGCGCCAGAACGGCGAGGTTGATGATGCGGATCGATGCGAACTCGTGCTCGCGCTTGACCGCAGCCAATGCGTTCTGGAAGCCGATGATACGCTCTTCCAAGCGACGGCGCAGCGGGCGAACCGTCTTGCGATCGTCCGGCAACTCGGACAGCACCTCCGCGAGGATGCCTGCGGTATCGCCGACGCCATCGAGGTTGCCCTGCATGTGAGCGGAGGGCGCTTCCGCCCAGTTGCGGCAGGCCGACGAGATCGCGATGAGGTGGCCGGCGAGGTTGCCGCTATCGACTGCGGAAACATAGCGCGGCCCAAGCGTATCGAGAGTATCAGTGTGGTACCAGTTGAAGAGGTGCCCGCGGAATTTCTCCATCTTGTCGATTGTCGCGATCGTCTGTTCGAGCCGATCAATGGTCTCCTCGAAGGAGAACCATCCGAAATGCCGGCCCGAAACGACGGATAGGAGGTAGACGCCAATATTGGTTGGGGACGTGCGTGTCGCCACGATTACGTGAGGCGTCTCCTGGACGTTGTCCGGAGGCAGATAGTTTTGCTCGGCGGTTGTGAACGTCTCGAAATAGCGCCACGTGCGGCGGGCGATCTTGCGAAGTTCGCTAGAAACAGAATCGGCAACCTCAAGCCGGTCTTCCGTCTCGGCCGACTGGCTGACGTAATAGGCGACCATCGGCGAGAGGATCCAGAGAAACGCGAACGGAACGCCCACCAGATATGCCTTGTCACCGGAAAGCGCTGCAAAGGCTAGGGCGAGCAGGGCCAGCACCGGGGCGTGCCACATCGCCTTGTAGTAAGAGAGGATGGTTCCCTGCTTGCCGGCCTGGACGCTGGCAGCGGTTCGCCATTGCAGCATCAGCTTGTGGCTGACAAACAGACGATAGAGCGAGCGACCGATGGCATCGGCCATCATGCAAGCGGAATCGGCGATGAAGATAATCCGGAGAGCGACCTGCGCGTTGGCAGCACGGATATCGGACCAGACGGTGTAGAGATGCGCGCGGGCGACGATATCGCTGGTGCGCGGGATGATACCATTGATGAGGGAGAGTGTCGGGGCGACGAACAGGCAGAAAATCAACAGGATCTGCCACACGAGCGCGCCGAGCGGAGCCATAAAATACCAGCCAAGCACCGAGGCGAAGAACCATGCGATTGGCGTCAGCGATCGGCGGAGGTTGTCGAACATCTTCCAGCGCCCGAGCCCGGTGACGCCGTGCTTCGGGTTGAACATGTACGGCAGTAGCTGCCAGTCACCACGCGCCCAGCGATGCTGGCGCGAGGTTTCGACCTCGTAGCGGGTCGGGAAATCCTCGACGAGTTCCAGATCGGTGACGAGCGCGCAGCGGGCCATCGAACCCTCTAGCAGGTCGTGGCTGAGCACTGAGTTTTCGTCGATGCGCCCTTTGAGCGATGCTTCGAAGGCGTCGACGTGATAAAGGCCCTTGCCGGTGAAGGTGCCCTCACCCGCCAAATCCTGATAGACGTCGGAGACGGTAAATACGTAAGGGTCGAGGCCGCGATTGATCGAGAAGACACGCTGGAAGACCGATGCATCCTCGCCCGTCGTCAGTGACGGCGTGACGCGCGGTTGCAGCACGCCATAGCCGCTTTCGACCCGACCGCTGGCCGGATCGATGACCGGACGGTTGATTGGGTGGTAGAGCTTGCCAGCGAGCTTGGTGACGGCATCGCGCATCAGGCGTGTGTCGGCATCGAGCGTCATAACGTACTGAACGTTTGCCGGCACGATGTTTGCGCCCGGAAGGTAAGTGGTATCGCGGTCGCCGCGAAGCAGCAGGTTCAGTTCGTGCAGTTTGCCGCGCTTGCGCTCCCATCCCATCCAGGCGCCCTCGGATGGATTGTAGAGTCGACGGCGATGCAGGAGGTAGAAGCGCGTCTTGCCATCGAAGGCATACCGTGCTGAAAGGTTTGCGACCTCGCGGCGGGCATAGTCCAATACCTCGAGGTCGGCGGACGTTTCCTCGACCTGGCTGTCTGGCCAGTCGCTGAGCAGCGCGAAGTAGATCTCCCCACGCGGGTTGGCGAGGTAGTGAACCTCGAGATTGCGGACGAGTTCATCGACACTGTCACGGTTGGAGATAAGGCAGGGAACGACCAGTAGCGTGCGGGCTTCTTCGGGAATACCCTCCTTGAACTCGTAGCCGACCAATCGGGCCGGTGTGACGAAGAACGACAGTACCGTGTTGAAGAGGCCGGTTGCGCCTTCCGAAGCCGGGAGCGAGAACATGATCAGCAGGATCGCGATCTCAAGTGGTCCCATGCCGGCATTGGCCATGAACTTGCCGACGATCGCCATGGCGATGATGGTGAGCAGGATTACCGGTGTGGCGATCGAGAGCCAGTTGAAACGGCGAACGGTTCGGACGAAGTGCTGCGTTGCGGTCGGGCTATAGTTCGCACGCGCTTCGAGTTTGGGCCTTTGAGCACCGGTCAGAAAGCCACCGACATTCGGTTCATGCGGTTGTGGCTCGCCGGAGGCCTTCGCCTCTTCGGTCATATCCAGCGCTAGTTGGGCGATCTCCATTTCCGAAAGCGGCGAGCGCTTGGCGAGTTTTTCGATCTGCTTGCGGTACTTGTTGCGTGAACCGGAATCGAGATCGCCGTAGTCGGAATGATCCCACAGCAGCTTGTCGACATGGCTGACCTGTTCGACCCAGACGGACCATTCGGTGTCGTCGATCTCGCGCAAGCTCCGGATGATGTTGCCCATCGTGACGTTGCCGGAGGACAGGCGGCTGTGCTCCGCCATTGTCGTCTCTTCGGTATCGCGTCCGAGGGCCTCGAGGCGCTCGTCGAGCCAGGCGATCGCCACGCTGGAGGCCTGCGACCCGTCGCGCATGCGGTAGAGGAATTGCGTTGCGAAGGTATTGTCTTCGGCAAGAGACTCAAGCGACTTAAGATACTCGGCCGCCCTTGCCGGGTCCGTCAGCCGCACAAGCTCATCTGCAGCCTCGTTGGCACGCCGACGCAACCGGCGGCTGCGCTCGACGCGGATCGAAATGCGACGCAGATTTTCCACGAGCACATAGCGAACAAGCGACGGCAGTGCCCAGAGTTCACCGATCCTCAACGTTTCGCTCTGCTGGAAGCCATCGACGAGGGCCGTCAAGCTTTCCTGCGAGATCGTGCTGTGGGTGTGGGCGACATAAAGCCATGCGAGCACCAGGGTGCGCGGGATCTGCACACCGCTGATGTCGATCGTTGGCAGTTCTCGATAGAAGCGCCGCGGGAAGTCACGACGGATTTCCTGAATCGCTTCCTCGACGATGTAGTGGTTGTCGAGCAGCCATTCCGCTGCCGGGGTAATGGTTTCACCGGATTCCACGTCTGTTGCCGTGGTGCGGTAGACCCGCAGGATTTCCTTCTCGTTTTCCTTATGCCGCGCGAAGAAATCGAAGGGCGTAAAAGCGGGCAGCGAGTCGACGCCGCGGACGGCGACGGAGGCGCCTATTGCCTTGATATCCTCAATGGAAAGATAGGTTGAGCGGATCGAGTCGTTATGATCGATCTGCTTCGTTTCGGACTCGCGCGACGGGCTCGGAGACGTGGCGGAAATGTTCATGGGTTCGGTTCTGGATCCAAACAAAGTTATGATGATTTTGCGTAGCCTTTTGCACTGCCAAATATGACTGTCGCATGAACAGCGCCGGGGTTTCCTGGTCCCAGACAGCAAGATCGAAGCGGTAATCAACCGACGATGCGAAACGGTTTAAACGCGACCTATGTGGGCGATGTGCGAACACGACTCCGTTGCGCCCTCCACCCTTTCGGAGCCATCCCGGGAAAGTTGGACACCATTGCGATAATTCAAGTCAAGATGTTTCAAAGGATGCAATGGGGCAGTGTACGACCATCACCTGCGGTCGAAAAGAAATCGGCGCTTGGGCAAGCGCCGATTTCCAATCTTACACCAGTGTTTTTTGTCAAGCGCGTCGCATGAGGCGCATAACCAGCGAGACGACGAACAGGATCAGGAACAGGAAGAAAAGAACCTGAGCGATCGACGCGGAAGCACCTGCAATGCCGCCAAAGCCCAAAACGCCGGCAATCAGCGCCACAACGAGAAATACAAGTGCATAATAAAGCATGGCGATCTCCTTTGTCTTTGCTGCCGAAATAACGGGAGGTCGCCCTATTGGTTCCCTCGGAGCCCCCAGGCCGGGTTCGGCCAATAGAGAAGGCGCGTCGAAATCGACGCGCCTTTTCTATACCGGCAACCAACCGCAATCTTAGACTGCATGGAAGAGATAAAGGAGAATAATCACCGGGATCGGAATGTCCCAAAATCCCTTTTATCGTCATTCTCCGTTTCACAATGAATGTGATGAGAGAATAAATCGTGGCTCCGACGCCGCATTTTCAGACTGCCGCGACACCACGTGTTCTTTGGCTTATCCTACGATGCCAAAGACGAGGGCCGCGACGAAAAGAAATGCCGCCGTGACGAGCGTTGCGTGAACGACAAGCTGAATCTTGCTGCGTGTCGTGACCGGCTTCTTGGCCTGGATGGAGCCGTATTGATTCACATGAGCATGCGAGATACCCAAGTCTGCCATGTGCTGCCTCCGTTTCTCCGCGCTTCTTTTGTTAGAGCGTGTTTTCGTATTTTCTCTATCTAATAGGTAGAGATAAAATTCTGTCCTGCCAGGGGACGTTAAAAAATCCGTCCTTCGGCGACTACACGAGAATTCGCCACGCCCAGAGCAAGGAACGATCGTCTCCGGCATCTTGGCGGGACCTGACCGTTGCTTCCGGTGTTTCCAGGAGTCGCCGGTCTTTCTCTGCGGGAATGGATGTCGAGGGTGCAGCTTCTCTATCGATCTTGGCCGGTGGCTGCAGATATCCCATGGTCATGCCGCCGAGAAAAAACATGCCGGATCTCCATGATCACGAAAATTAACGGGCGTTAACCGGATCATGACAGAAGTAAGGCAGGTGTCAATAGTCTAGTCGAATGGTCGTGTTTTAGTGGATCATTAAGGCTGAGGCCCAACGGGCCTCAGTGAAACCAAATCGTTGAAAGGATTGCCCTTCAAGCTTTGACGAAACCCTTGCTGGCAACCATCAAATTTCGCGTGTAGTCCTCGGTCACGGCTGCCTGCGCAAGCTGCGCTGAAGTCAGTCGCTCGACGACGGCCCCGTTTCGCATCACGGCTAGGCGACCGCACATGTGGGTGACGACGCCGAGATCATGGCTGACCATAACGAAGGTTAGCTTGCGATCTCGCCGCACTTGTTCGAGGAGGTTCAGAACCTCCGCTTGCACTGAAGCGTCAAGGGCCGAGGTCGGCTCATCAAGCAAGAGGATGGACGGCTCGACGATCAATGCCCGGGCAATCGCAACGCGTTGACGCTGACCGCCCGAAAGCTGATGCGGGTAGCGAAAACGGAAGCCATTTCCAAGCCCGACTTCGTCGAGGGCTCGGGCGATCCGTGTGTCACTGTCGCTGATGCCGTGTATCGCCAGCGGCTCGAGTAGGAGGCGATCTATGGTCTGGCGAGGATGCAGGGATCCGTAAGGATCCTGGAAGACCATCTGCACCTGCCTGTAAAAGGCCTTGGATCGTTTCGCACCAACGAGGGGATCGCTATGGATCTTGATGGAGCCGCCTGCCACCGGTGCCAGGCCGGCAACGGCACGGAGCAGGGTCGACTTTCCCGATCCGGACTCGCCGACCAGGCCGAATGACTCGCCGGCCTCGATATCGACGCTGACGTCTTTCAGCGCATGGAAGCGATCATAGATCACACTCAGCTTATCGACGGAAAGTGCAATGCTCATATGGCCCACTCCGGCTTGCGATCGAGGACCGGCAAGGGATGCCTGTTTTCTCCGATTTGGGGCATGCAGTTCAACAGGCCCTGTGTATAGGGATGGCGCGCATTCTTGAGGTCGGATGCCTTGAGTTCTTCGACGACCTTGCCGGCATACATCACGATGACACGGTCGCAGAAGGACGATACGAGGCGCAGGTCGTGGGATACGAAGATCAGCCCCATGCCGCGTTCCGACACGAGCCGGTCCATAATCCTGAGGACGTCCAGCTGGACCGTGACATCCAGTGCGGAGGTCGGTTCATCGGCGATCAACAGCTCCGGGTCGGCGATCAGCATCATGGCGATCATGGCGCGCTGACCCATGCCGCCCGAGACCTCGTGCGGATAGAGATCGAATACCCGCTTCGGATCGCGGATCTGCACCGCCTCCAACATGGCGAGGGCGCGATCGCGCGCCGCCGCCTTGCCGACTTTCTCATGGGTCCTCAGCGTTTCGCAGATCTGTTGGCCGATCGACATGACGGGATCGAGCGAATATTTCGGATCCTGCAGGACCATCGCGATGCGTTTGCCGCGCAATTGCCGGCGCTGCTTGGCGGATGCGGCGAGAAGATCAATGCCGTTGAAATCGAGTTTGTCGGCTGAAACGATGCCGTGCTTCGGGGTCAAGCCCATAATGGCGCGCCCCGTCTGTGACTTGCCTGAGCCGGACTCACCGACGATGCCGAGGCGTTCCTTGCCAAGCGTAAATGAGACGCCGCGGACGGCTTCGATCACGCCCGTGCGTGTGGGATAACTGACCTTGAGGTTTTGAACGGTGAGGAGCTCGGTCATTGACCGCTCTCCTTGGGATCGAGCGCGTCGCGCAGGCCGTCGCCGAGCAGGTTGAAGCCGAGGCTCACGATCAGGATGGCAAAACCTGGCATGGCAGCCACCCACCATTGGTCCAGAATAAAACGCCGGCCAGACGCGATCATCGCGCCCCATTCGGGAAGCGGCGGCTGCGCGCCGAGACCGAGGAAGCCGAGACCGGCCGCCGTCAGGATGATCCCGGCCATGTCGAGCGTCACGCGCACGATGAGCGAAGAAAGGCAAAGTGGCATGACGTGCCGGACCACGATCCGCAAAGGCGACGCGCCCATCAGCTTGACCGCAGAGATATAATCGGAGCGTCGCACGGTTAGCGTCTCCGCACGGGCAATACGGGCGTAAGGCGGCCAGGAGGTGATGGCAATGGCGATGATGGCGTTCTGAATGCCAGGCCCGAGGGCCGCCACGAAAGCGAGAGCCAGTACCAGCTTGGGGAAGGCCAGGAAGATATCGGTGATGCGCATCAGCGTCGCATCGACCCAGCCGCCGGCGTAACCCGACATCGTCCCGACGATGAGGCCAATCGGCGCCGAGATAGCTGCGACGAGAACGACGACGAGCAACGTCAAGCGAGAGCCGTAAATGAGGCGGGAATAGATATCGCGTCCCTGATCGTCCGTGCCAAGCCAATAGCCCGATGAGCCTGGTGGCAGCAGGCGTGCGTTCTTCAGATCGCCGACAACTGGCGAATGCGTGGCGAGTAGGTTCGCAAAGACAGCCACAAACAGGAGCGTGATGATGATCAGCAAACCGACGACAGCAAGGTGGTTTGCGGTGAACTGGCGCCAGGTCACGTAGGCTCGGCCCAATCGCGCTTGCGTGCGCGACTGCGGCCGATCGGAAAGCAACCATTCGCGGCGGCTCAGCGGCGCTGATTGATTTGCGGGAACCGTCATCGGCTTCGCGTCCTAGGGTCAAGCGTCCGATAGAGAAGGTCGGACAGGAGATTGATGCCGATAAAAACCGTGCCAATGACGATGGTGCCACCGAGGACGGCGTTCATATCCGCGTTCTGGAGGGAATTGGTGATGTAGAGCCCTATACCCGGCCAGGAGAAAACCGTCTCGGTGAGAACTGAACCCTCAAGCAAGCCGGCATACGAAAGCGCGATGACGGTGACGAGCGGCACGGCGGCGTTTCGCAGTGCGTGACCCCAGATGACCCGGGTTTCCGAAAGTCCCTTGGCGCGTGCCGCTACCACATATTCCTGGCTCAGTTCATTGAGCATGAAGCTGCGGGTCATGCGGCTGATGTAGGCCAGTGAGAAATAGCCGAGCAGCGAGGCGGGAAGGATGATGTGGCGGAAAACGTCATAGAAGACGTCCCACTGCCCCTGCATGGCGCTGTCGAGCAGATAGAAGCCGGTCACCGGCGTAAAGCTGTACTCAAAAACGATGTCGATGCGGCCGGGGAAAGCGACCCAGCGGAGCTGCGCGTAGAAGATGACGAGCGAGATCAGCGCAAGCCAGAATATAGGCACCGAATAACCAATCAGCCCGATGACACGGACGATCTGGTCGGCAATGCTGCCTCGCTTGACGGCCGCGAGCACGCCGAGCGGGACACCGATCACCGAGCCGATGATCGTCCCGAGTGTTGCAAGTTCGATCGTCGCGGGAAAAACGCGCCTGATGTCGACCATGACAGGATTGGTGGTCAGCACCGAGGTCCCGAAGTCACCTGAGAGAATGCTTTTCAGATAGATGTAGAACTGCTGGTAGAGCGGCAGGTCGAAACCGAGCTCGCGACGGACGCGCTCGACAACGTGGGCCGGAGCGCGGTCGCCGAGAATCGCAAGGACCGGATCAATCGGTACGACGCGGCCGATGAAGAAAGTCACGGCCAATAGGCCGAGATAAGTGGTGACGGCGGCGACAAGAAATCGCCCGACCGCCTTGGCGATAGGAACAGCACGGCCCTGTTTGGGCCGTGCCTCCGTCTTTGTCTCAACGATGCTCAACGGATCAATCCTGCCGGATTATTCCTTGCCGATCGGGCCGACATAATTGGTGTCGAAGCTCGGGCCGAGTTTGAAGTCCTTCAGGCTCTTGCGAGCACCTGCGACCTCGATCTGCTGGAAGATGATCACGAAGGGGCTGTTTGCCAGGAACTTCTTCTGGATGTCCTCGTACATGGCGGCGCGCTTGGCACCGTCACGCTCCAGCAAAGCAGCCTTCGTTTCCTTGTCGAGCTCCGGTGCTTCCCAAGTGTTGCGCCATGCGAGTGTCTTGACTGTCCCAGCGTCCGAGTTGTCGGGGTTGGTGGTGAAGGTATCGGCATTCGAGTTCGGGTCGAAATAGTCCGAACCCCACTGACCGATGTACATGTCGTGCGTGCGTGCACGGAACTTCGTCAGGGTCTGCTTGCCGTCGCCCGGGATGATTTCCATCTTGATGCCGGCCTGGGCGAGCGACTGCTGCATGGATTCGGCAATACCCGTTACCGGCTGCGTATTGCGAACGTCCATCGTCACCGAGAAGCCGTCCTTCAGGCCGGCCTTCTCGAGCAGTTCCTTGGCCTTGGCGACATCGAGCTTGTAGGGATTTTCATCGAGCGCGCCGAGTTGACCCTTCGGCAGGAAGGTCTGGTGGATTTCGCCGATGCCCTTAATCAGCGTCGAACCGATCGCATCATAGTCGACGAGGTACTTGAAGGCTTCCTGGACTTCCGGCTTCTTCAGGTTTTCGTTCTTGGAGTTGAGGCTGACGTAATAGACCGTGCCCTTTGGCGCGGCAACGGTTGTCAGGTCGGCATTCTTGGAGACTGCATCCAGGTCGCCGGGCTCCAGGTTGCGCGCGATGTCGATATCGCCGGCTTCCAGCGCCAGGCGCTGTGCCGAGCTTTCCTTCATGAAGCGATAGATGACGCGGTTGAGCTTTGCCTTCTCGCCGTAATAGTTGTCGTTGCGCTCCATCACGACAACTTCGTTGGCGCGCCATTCGCGCAGCTTGAAGGCGCCTGAGCCGGCATAACCGGTCTTCAGCCATTCGTTGCCGAAATCGTTGTCATACTTGTAGTCGGTGCTCGGCGTCACGGACTTGACGTGCTCAAGGACCAGCTTCTTGTCGACCACCGAGGCAACAGTTGCCGTCAGGCAGTTCAGAACAAAGCTCGGCGCGTAGGACTTGTCGACGGTGAAGACGAACGTGTTTTCATCCGTCGCCTTTGCCTTCTCGGTGACGTTGTCGCCATTGATGCCGAACTGAGTGATGATGAAGGCCGGGCTCTTGTCGAGTTTGACGGCGCGCTCGAAAGACCATGCGACATCTTCGGCGGTGATTGGATTGCCGGAGGCGAACTTCAGGCCGGGCTTGAGCTTGAAGGTGTAGGTCAGGCCATCATCCGACACCGTCCAGCTCTCGGCGAGATCGCCCTTGACCTTCGACGTGTCGCTCATGTCAAGGCGGACGAGCAGGCTGTAGGTGTTGCTCGTGACTTCAGCCGTCGACAGTTCGAAAGCCTCGCCGGGGTCCATGGTGATGATGTCGTCGATGGCGAAGCCTTCGACCAGCGTGTCCTTCGGCGTTTCCGCGAAGGCTACCGGTGCAGCTGCCATCATGATCGACAGAGCGGCGCCTGCCGAAAGCAGGCGGAAAGTGCGGTTAAATTTGCTGACTATCATGGCTTTGTTCCCTTGTTTTTTCATTTCAATACAAAGTAGCTGGCTTAGGCGTCCTCTTCTCCCCACGCCGAGGCCAGAATTCTCAGCCAGTTCCCTCTGGCTAATTTTTCGAGATCTCCTGCACCATAGCCAGCGCGCTGGAGCGCGGCAATTAGCTTCTGGTTACCCGCAGCATCCCCTATTTCGTCGGGTATGGTCGCGCCGTCAAAGTCTGAGCCGAGCGCCACGCAGTCGATGCCGACACGCTCGACGAGATAGTCGATATGGCGCACCATGTCGCTCAGCGGCGTATCGCCATCGGAGCGACCGTCGCTGCGCAGCATCGCGGTCGCATAATTCACGCCGATGAGGCCCCGGGTTTCCCTGATGGCGTCGAGCTGTTTGTCGGTGAGGTTGCGAGCGACCGGCGTCAGTTCATGAACGTTGGAGTGGCTTGCAACCAGCGGCTGATCTGTTGTCTTCGCGATATCCCAGAAGCCCTTTTCGGTGATATGCGCAAGATCAATCAGGATGCCGAGCCTGTTGCATTCGCGCACGAGGGCAAACCCCGCATCAGTCAGCCCCGGAGCGGTGTCCGGGGACATCGGGAAGGCGAAGGGCACGCCGTGGCCAAAGATATTGTGGCGGCTCCAAACCGGTCCCAGCGATCGCAAGCCAGCGGCATAGAATACCTCCAGCGCCGCCAGGTCGGGGCCGATGGCTTCGCAACCTTCCATATGCATCACCGCCGCGAAAACACCATCGGCCATCGCTTGGCGAATGTCCTTTAGCGTGCGGCAAAGCCGCCACGCGCCCGCTTTGTCCAGGCGAAGGGCGATCGCGGCCATTTCCGTGGCGATTCTCAGGGAGGGCAGCGGTTCGAGCGGGGCGGCGAGCGGGGTGACGTAGTGGCCGTTCTTGTCGGGATCCGCAAAAACGAGATCGCCCGAGGGCACGTAAATTGCGCAAAGGCCGCCAGCCAGCCCACCAGCCTTGGCACGCGGAGCATCGATGTGGCCTAGATCTGTCCCGTTTGCAAATTCGGCGACTGGATCGCCGCCATCCTGTTCATGTGTCCAAAGCCGGAGGAGGACGTCGTTATGGCCGTCGAATACGAATTGCATCTGCGTTCCTGTGTGCCCGGGCGGGCGGTATGAAGAGCGCAGAATAGAAAAGCTGGCGGAATACGCTACCCTTTTTTTCAGAATTTTTGCTGTTCCGCATCAACGGGTAGCGGAAACGGAAAACGGGAGCCGAGGCTCCCGTTCCGAGGTACTTTCGTTAGTGCTTGGCGCGTTTCTTCTGCCGGTAGACGTCGATGACGACAGCGGCAACGATGATCAGCCCCTTGACGATTTCCTGGTAGTAGGCATCGACCCTGAGGAAGGTGAAGCCTGAGGTCATCACACCCAGAATGATCGTGCCGATGACCGTGCCGGTAATGCGACCGACGCCGCCTGTCAGAGAGGTGCCGCCGATAACGGTCGCGGCAATCGCGTCGAGTTCGTACATGACACCCATGCCAGCCTGCGCGGTCTGGGCGCGCGCTGCCGTGACGACGCCAGCAAGACCTGCCAGGAGGCCGGCAATCGCGTAAACCTTGATCAGGTGGGCTTCAATGTTAATGCCGGAAACACGCGCAGCCTGAACGTTGGCACCGATCGCATAGGTGAACTTGCCGTAGCGGGTATAGCGCAGCGCAATGTGGAAGATCAGCGCGACGACGAGAAAGACGACGACGGGCCAAATGCCGGTACCGATGAAATTGAACTGATCGGTGAGCCCCGAAACCGGCTGGCCCTTTGTGTACCACTTCGAAATGCCGCGTGCCGAGACCATCATACCAAGCGTGGCAATGAACGGCGGGATCTTAGTCCTTGCGATCAGCTGCCCGTTTATGAAGCCGGCCGCGAGGCCGATGAGAAGACCGATCCCGATCGGAATGAAGAACGGCAGGTCGGTCAACGAGGGATAGAGTGCTCTCGGCCAGGTGGACGCCTGTGCGAAGCTCGCCGCAATCATCGCCGTCATGCCGACGACGGAACCGGAAGAGAGGTCGATACCGCCGGTGATAATGACTTGCGTCACGCCAACCGCGATGATGCCGATGACGGCGACCTGCAGGATCATGATCGTCAGGCGCTGCGAATTGAACAGGAAGCTTTGGCCGACAAAAATCCAGCCAAGCACCTCGTAGATGAGCGCAATACCGATCAGGACGAGGAAAATGTTGAGCTCCGGCGGGACTCGCCGCCGCCGGGCGCGCGTTGCAAGTGGGGCTGCCGCCTCAGCTGCGTTGGTGTTCATGTTAGCCTCCCTTCGGGTTGCTGGAGGCCACGCATCACTGCGCGGCAAGCTCCATCACCTTGATCTGCGTTGCTTCGTCACGATTGAGAAATCCGGTTACGCGTCCTTCATGCATCACCATGATGCGGTCGCTCATGCCCAGTACCTCCGGCATTTCCGACGAGATCATGATCACTGCCACTCCATTTCTCGCCATCTCCGTCACCAGGCGATGGATTTCAGCCTTGGCGCCGACATCGATGCCACGCGTTGGCTCGTCGAGAATGAGAATCTTCGGATTTGTTAGTAGCCAGCGACCGATCAGGACTTTCTGTTGGTTGCCGCCGGAAAGGTTTTCCACGCGCTCGTCAAGATTGGGCGTCTTTACGCGGAGCTTCTTGGCCATGTCTTCGCAGGTCGCCTCGATCGCGCTTTCCTGCACAAAGCCCCCCTTGACGAACCTGTCCTGGAGAACCGCGATCTGCATGTTTTCGAGAACGTTGAGGATCAGCAGACAGCCTGTATCTTTGCGATCTTCGGTCAGGAACGCCATATGGTTCCGGATCGCGACGGTCGGCGAGGAGATGTCCGTCTTATTGCCGAACAGTTCGATCATGCCTGATGTCGCCGGCGTTACGCCGAACAGGGCTTCTGCGACATTCGATCTGCCCGATCCCACAAGCCCGGCAACGCCGAGGATCTCGCCGGATCGGACATCGAAAGATACGTCATGGAAGACATTGTTCAGCGAGAGGTTCTTCACCGAGAGAACGACGTCGCCGATCGGCACCTCCTCTTTCGGGAACATCTGGGTGATTTCGCGACCGACCATCATGCGGATGATGTCGTCTCGGGTGACGTCCGTCGAGGCATGGGTGCCGATGTAGCGTCCGTCGCGAAACACCGAGAACTCGTCGGCAATCTCGAACAGCTCGTTCATCTTGTGCGTGATGTAGACGATGCCGATGCCCTGCGCCCTGAGGTCGCGAATGATCCGGAAAAGATGCTCGACCTCGCGCTCGGTCAGTGCCGATGTCGGCTCGTCCATGATCAGGACATCGGAATTGTAGGAGACCGCCTTGGCGATTTCGACCATCTGCCGGTTGGCGACCGAAAGGTCACGGACCTGGATCTCGGGGTCGATGTCGATGTTCAGCCGGCGAAACAGCTCGTCCGTCTGGCGAAACATTGCCGCATGGTCGACAAAGCCGAACTTGTTCTTCGGCTCGCGACGGATCCAGATATTCTCGGCGACGGTCATGTAGGGCATCAGGTTCAGCTCTTGATGAATCATCGCGATGCCGTTTTCGAGGGCATCCAGCGGTGATTTGAGCTGAATCTCCACACCCTTGAGGCGCACCTCGCCTTTGTCGGGGATGTAGATGCCGGCCAGGATTTTCATCAGCGTCGACTTGCCGGCGCCATTTTCGCCCATCAAAGCGTGCACGGTGCCGCGCTTCAGTTGGAACTGGACGTCATCGAGGGCGACGACGCCTGGAAATTCCTTGCGCACGCCCTCGGCGCTCAGCAGGTATTCCGCATTCGGAACAGCGCCGCTCTGACGCACTGCGGCCATTGTAGACGGGCTGACAACCATCTCATCTCCTCCCGGACACGGTTTGAAGCAAGGGATGCGGAACCAGGTCCCGCATCCCGTTTCTCCGAACGTTAGTTCTTCGCGACGAAGTCCTTGACGTTTTCAGGCGTGACGAGCTGGAAAGGAATGTAAACCTTCTTCTCCACCTTTTCGCCCTTCGCGAGCTTCAGGGCCGCATCGAGCGCGCCCTTGCCCTGTCCGGCCGCATCCTGGAAGACCGTCACGTCGAGGTCGCCTGCCTGCATCGCGGCAAGTGCGTCCTGGGTGGCGTCAACGCCGCCGATCACGATCTTGCTGAGATCCTTGCCGGCTGCCTTGAGCGCCTGAATTGCGCCAATCGCCATTTCGTCATTGTTGGAAATGACCGCGTCGAACTCAATACCGCTGGAGAGCCAGTTGGTCATCAAATCCGAACCTTCCGTGCGTGACCAGTTTGCCGTCTGCTCCTCAACGATCTCGATGCCCTTGCAGTCGTCGGTTGCGACAACATCGTGGACATCCTTAGTGCGCATACGGGCAGCTTGATTGGAGAGTTCCCCCATCAGGACGACAGCTTTGCCCTTGCCGCCGAGGAGCCGGCAGATTTCCTTGGTCTCAAGCGTGCCGGATTCCTGCTCGTTCGAAGCAACGAAAGCCTGCTTGTCCGGAAGGCTGTCAACGTTGACCGGCTCGCGGTTGACGTAAACGAGTGGAACGCCAGCCTCGGCTGCGATCTTCGACATGGCGGCCGTCGCGTCGGTGTCAACTGGGTTGACGATGATCGCGTCAACCTTGGATGCGATGAAATTCTGGATCTGGCTCTGCTGCTTGGCCACGTCGTTCTGCGCGTCTTCGACCTGCAGCGTCACGCCGCTCAAAGTCTTGGAGTAGTTCTGCATCCCGTTGCGCAGAACGGTCAGGAAGTTGTCGTCGAATTTCGACATCGAGACGCCGACGGTTTCAGCATGAGCGGCCGTCGACAGGACGAGCGCCATGGCAGTGCCCACGATAAATTTCTTCATTGTTCTTTCCTCCACAAAGCGGTGTCCGGCTGCACCCTCCTCACGCCGGAGCTCTGGGCCATGCCCAAAAGCCAATATTTTGTTCGCCATAGGCCATCTCCCGCTGGCCATCCGTCAAGAAACGGAATAAACGAACCGTAATATCTGCATCTCGGAATATTCATTCCATTTTCTATTGAGGGCGTCAAGTCCATTTCATTGATGAGGTCCGTGCCGGCTTTGCGGAAATCTCGCGAAGGCGCCCGGGTAGACGCTGAAACGCGCGATTCTGCGGACTATATAAATGCATTGACGGCCGCAGTTTCGCTGCCTTCCAGGGAGAAATTAATGCCCATCTCGATGTACCGACTAACAGTTCCCGTTTTTCAGCACGGCCTTGAAACGCTGAAGACTTATCTCGACAAAGCCGAGGCCTTCGCAAAGGAAAAGGGTATCGATAGTGCGGATCTCGTCGCCGCACGGCTATCTTCAGACATGCTACCGTTCTCGGGTCAGTTTCAGCGCGCAACCGACAGCGCCAAATTGGCGATTGCACGGCTGACCGGTATCGATGCGCCGAAATTCGAGGACAATGAAGCGACGATCGCCGAATTGCGCGAGCGTGTGGCCAAGACGCAAGCCTACCTGGGGACCGTCGCGCCGGCTGCACTCGACGGCACGGAAACGCGGGAAGTCACCCTTTCACCAGGGGGCAACAAGATCATGTTTCGAGGCGACGAGTATGTCATGACCTTCGCGCTGCCGAACTTCTTCTTTCACCTTGCGACGGCACATGCGATCCTGCGCAACCAGGGCGTTCCAGTCGGCAAGATGGATTATCTTGGACGCCTCGCCTGATGTAGATCAGGGCCGGCGCCTGACCGGCCCTTTCTCCGTAAGTTCGGTGAAGGCGAGCGTTTGATCCAGATGGCGGGCACGCATCGAGAGCAGCTTCTCGGCATAGGAAAGCCGGGTCGACAGATAGGCTGGGTCCGACGCGAGGTTGTTCAATTCCTGCGGATCGGCCTGCAGATCGAACAGGAGCGGTGGAAGCGCCGTGAAATGCACGTATTTGAAGCGTTCATCTCTAACCACGGCAAGGCTGCATTCGTTTGATTCCAAGCCGAAATGAGTTTCGGGCTCGCGCGTGGCGACGTCGCGGAAGTCAAATTCCCAGAAGGCTGCATCGCGCCAATTTCCCGCCTCCCCCTGCCCCATGAACGGCAGCAGGGACTGGCCATCCAGGCTATTTTCAGGTTCGATATTCAGGCGATCGCAGAGTGTCGGGAAGATATCTGCCGCAGACGTGAACCGGTCGACCACCCTGCCCCGCGTGACAGCTTGCGGGTCGCGGATGACAAGCGGGATATGATAGCTGCCATCGAAGAAGCCACCTTTGCCGAACGTCCAGTGATCGCCTGCCATCTCGGCGTGATCAGAGGTGACGATGATTAGGGTGTTGTCCCATGTCCCGCGATCTTTCAATGCGTCCCAAATCCGCCCGAGCTGCGCGTCGACCTCCGCGATCATGCCATAATAAATGGCCCGGATCGCTGCGAACTCGTTGGCCTGCCAGTCGGTTACCTTTCCGGTCGCGCCGTAGATGAAGCTGCCCTTTCCCACCCTCGGCATGGCAAAGGACAGGTAAGGGTGTGATCTCTGCTCGGTTTCGTGGTTTTCCGCCCGGGCGAATTGGGGACCGTTCTCCGAGCCGAACAGATCGTTATACGGAGACGGCGCCGAAAATGGCGGATGGGGACGCAGGAATGAAATATGTGCGAACCAGGGCGAATCTTGCTCTCCCAGCCAGCGGATGAACTCTCCTGCGAGAAATGCAGTTTGCGTCTCGTTTTTCGAATAGGCTGTTGCGGCGTTCGAGATTTCGCCGCGGTCTGCGCCGATGGGAATGTGGATGTCGCGGCTAAAGGCTTCAGCGTGTCCACGCTCGCGCAACCAGGAGAGCCATTGTTTTTCATGCTCAGGAAGCAGCTGCCGGGCCGTAAAGCCGGGCAACAACCCCTCATAGGTCGTCAAATGCGGATCGTTCGCGTCCATGCCACGCGGATCGGGCGCGGTGTCGGTGTAGCCGAAGAGCGTCGGATCATAGCCCGCCCGCCGCGCCGCCATCGCCAGATTGTCAAATCGGGCATCGAGGGGTGAGCCGTTCTGGCAAACCCGGTGGTTCATCTGGTAGAGGCCGGTGTAGAGCGTGGCGCGTGCCGGCGAACAAGGTGCAGCGCCGGCGTAGTGGCGGGCAAACAATGCGCCTTCCGCTGCCAGCGCATCCACATTCGGCGTTTTGACGCAGGCATGGCCGGTCGCCGACAGGCAATCACCGCGCCACTGGTCCGCGGTGATCAAGAGAATGTTCGGTCTACCGGTCATGATGCATTTCAGTGCTGGTTTGATTTTGCGTGCCAGTTCCACGCCGAACGGATGATCTGAGACAAA